>JAFGJI010000061.1 GCA_016929175.1 Thermoplasmatota archaeon
ATGATAGGCAGTGATGACATCGTTGGAGACCATTGCCTCGGCCACCTCCGCGGGTGTCAGGAACGTCAGGGAAGGTTCTATCGCGGGGATCTTCTCCCTTATCGCGTCTATGAACATCTTCCTTCTCGTGTCCTCTGTCTTCTTCTGTGCGGCGTCGAATGTATCCTCCCAAACCGGGGCCATACCGACCCTATCGGGTCTCGATACAATAACTTTTAGGTTGAATGATAAGGTCAGGGCCCCGAAAGATGTCCCGGCATATCCTGCAAATCCGGTCAGACAACCTTTTGCAGGCAGGACGCGAGGATGAGCTCTTTCTGCGGATCCTCACCGTGATCTATCTCGGTCAGGAGGTCGAACAGAACCCGGTTGTGCTCACCTATCAGGATCATCTCGTCAAGTCTGTTGGACATCCTCAGCCCACCGCTGATGACAGCACTCCTCATGATGGACAGGTCCACCACCTGACCGAGCACAAGGAAAAGGGATAACAGACCGGGATCCACCTCCCCTTCGCCCTCGCCCACCCTGATAACGGTCGATCCGCACAGGATGGTCGAGTTCTCGACAATCGACCTGGCCTGTTCATCTTCGATGTTCTCAGTTATCTGTCCCACGATCGCAAGGATGTTCCATCCGTATTCCCGCGGGATGGCCCTTGCCAACGCCATGAACTCCCCGAGGATGTTCTGACCCTGGGCTTCGGTGATCCCTTGGAGCTTCTCATCGGACCCTGTGATGTCCAGCTCTTCCAGCTTCAACCTTGCGCTGCAGTCATTGCAGACCCTTGCTCCGCCGAATTCCAGGCGGTCGGTCTCTTTCAGTTCCCCCCTGCAAACTGTGCAGAGGTCCGGTCCTTCGCTGCTTTCTTCCAAATTCTCCCCCTCCTTGGAGGTGCCCGAACCGATAATTAACTTTCGTTGACGAATATCCGGCATCACCGACCGATCATATCGATGATCCTCATGACATCATCCTCGGTAACTTCGATGGTGAAATTGTGCAGGAAATTACCCAGGCCTGATGCGATCACCCTTTGTGCCCCCCCGGTGAAACCGATCTGAGAGAGGCGGGTGGGAACGTTCAGGGCGGTCATGAATGAGAGGAGGTCCTCTCTGAATGAGCCCTCTGTGGATCCGAAGCTCGAGGCAAGCTCTCCCATTCCGTCAACATCCCTTCCTACGAGAAGATCGAACGTTGGACCCAGAGTGAGGGCGCATGCCATTCCATGGGGCAGCCCCGTATCGAAGGTTATAGGATAGGAGATCGCGTGACAGATCGTTGTTCCATTGTTCGAAAAGGCCATCCCAGCGAATATGCTCGCCAGGGAGACCCCCTCTCTTGCTTCCCGGTCGGTGCCGTGCTCGTAGGCGTTCATCAGATGCTTCCTTAGAAGCCGCACCGAGCCGAGACTGAACTCGCGGGTAAGGGGGGTGGCGTTCTTCGACCAGTAGCTTTCGACCGCGTGCGAGAGTATGTCCAATCCCGTGGCTGCTGTCTGGTCCTTCGGAAGGAGGACCGTCAGGGACGGATCGATGATCGCTCTCTTGGGGTAGATGGCCGGATGCCTGAGCCCGAGCTTGTTGCTCCTTTCCGGAACGGTCACCACCGAGAACGGTGTGATCTCCGAGGAGGTCCCGGGGGTGGTCGGTATGGCATAAACTGGATATCCGCTGTCAGGGGGGCTCCTTGTTCCTTCAATGTAATCCAGGACCGTCCCTCCATGCCTGGCTATCACCGACATGAACTTAGCAGCGTCCATCACCGAACCGCCTCCGGCTGCTATCACCAGGTCCGGACGGGTCTCTTTTATGAACCCAGCTCCTTTCTCCACAGTGATGGATAGTGGATTCGGTTCTACACCGGAAAAAACCTCGACCCGGCTATGAACATGTTCCCGGACCTTCTTCTCCAGGTCCAGGACCTTTGCAGAGCTTCTGCCCAGGACAAGGACCGCGTCACCTTCAGGAAGCAGGTCCCCGAGCCTATCAAGGATCCCCCACCCGTATGATATGTCGGTTCCAAAACGAAGATCGCCCTTCATGCTGCCACGTGACCCGCAATGTGGAGCATGATAATAACTGTTCGGACGGGGACCGTCTATGCCCGATTCGACAGTGTTAAATAATCATGGGTTTTAGTCCAGAGTGAAATATGATGAAGCCAAAATGGATCCTGGCAATAATCGCGGCCGCACTGATCATCGGAGGCATCGCGGGAGCGGTCACCACGGATTTCGCGGCCTGGGTGGGTGCAACCGTATTCTCCTTTGCTTTCATCTTCGCAATGACGTTCTACTTCATCAACAGGAAGAAAAGGATATCCCGGGATGACGGTGTGGCGGAGACCCTGGCCCCGGAAGAGGAGGTCCGCTTCCAGGGCGCCATTATCGACGAGAGGGACCCCCTCGACAGGGACAGGATGATCCTGGCATATAAGGACCTGTTCCACATCAGCAGGGACAAGGCCGAGAACCTGTTCGATGCAGGATATTCCGAATGGAGCGATTTCTCGGAGGCCATACCCGAGGACCTGGTCATGATCGAGGGGATCAACCCTACCGTCGCCAGGAGGATCATCACTTCTGTCAGGTCAAGGGAGCGACATTGAACCATTCGAGAGAGGGCAAGGTTTTAGATTTTTCAACCGGAACCTTTATTGGCAACCCTATTATCCCGTTCATATCACTTCAAAGGGGTACCCGAAATGAGAGCCCGATCGATCGTGGCAGTCCTTGTGCTATCCGGTCTAATACTGGTCAGTCTTCTTGCAGGACTTGACCTATCGGCCGAGGGCATACCCGATGGGACGCCTTTCGGTTTCGATCTTGAATACTGGTACCAGGGCAGGGAGCGTGCCACAGATATGGACCCCTCCATTTCCAGGGCGATCGAGGCATCGGGGCCCGATGAACTGCTGGAGGTGGTCATCCAGTTCAAGCCTCCGATGTCGAGGGAGGATATCGGGGCTGCCGAGGATGCCGGTTTCGAGATCATCAGAGAGTCCAGCGTTCTCCCTGCAGTGTACGCAAGGGGGGATCGGGAAGCCATCGAGAGCATCGCAAGATATTCCGATACCTTCTGGATAGAGCATAACATCGAGATGGAGTTCCTCATGGAGATGACCACCACTGTGATAAACGCCACCAAGGTCTGGAACTCCCCAATAGTCGATTCTGTCGGAAAGGAATACCCTGCCATCGACGGACAGGGAGTGACTGTGGTCGTTCTCGATTCCGGTATCGATGCGGGGCACCCCGACCTCGATTACGGTGAAAAGGTCATAAAGAACTACAAATCCGACTCCGACGGCGTCTGGAGAGAAGTGGAGAACGGGGATACATCCTCTGGCCACGGAACCCATTGTGCCGGTACAGTCGCGGGTAACGGCGACGCTTCTGCCGGTGCAAGGTCGGGGGTGGCCGTTGGCGCCAAATTGATAGGGCTGTCGACCGGGGAGGCCGTTTCGATCTTCAATGCCGTTGGTGCGCTGGAATGGGTCTACGAGCATTCAAAGCCGGGACATACCTACGAATGGGACGACCCCATCAGGGTCGTATCGAACTCATGGGGGCCCGGTCCCGGAGACTACGACCCTCAGGATACCATAGCGATACTGTCCCAGAAGCTCACCTTCGAGAACAACGTTCTCGTGATCTTTGCAGCCTCCAACTCCGGCGGGGACGGTTCCGATATCCAGACGAACCCATACGGCAACGTTCCCTCGAACGTTGCTGTGGCCGCCTTCCAGAGGGACGGGTCGGGAGTGGCCAGCTTCTCCTCGAGGGGAGAGGTGGGCATTTACACCACATACCCCGACATCGGCGCTCCCGGTGTTTCCATCTGGTCCACGGCGGCCAGGAGGACCTATATATCCCTGATGACCAAGCAAACCGGGCTCTCCAACATCGATCCCTATTACTTCGCAATATCAGGAACCTCAATGGCGACCCCCCATATCGCTGGTGTCACAGCGCTTATTCTACAAGCCTATCCTGGCCTGAGGATTTCCGATATCTACGAGGAGGCGGAACAGGCCAAGATCGACGCCGGATGGCTGAACGACACCAGGAACCGGGTCCACGAGGTCGAGCTCATACTGGAAGCCTCTGCAAGATATGTTCTCCCCTCGGATGGGGAGGAGCCGCTGGCCGGGAACTACATTCCCCAGAACTATTCCATAGGCTGGAACGGGGAGCCGTTCGACTTTGCACAGGGTTTCGGATTGGTCCAGGTGGACAGGGCGATAGGGATCGCCCTTACGCTGAAGGAGCTCAGGGAGAGGGATTTCGACGGTGATGGGAGAGCGGACAATCCCGACATCTGCGTCAGGCATGCCATAGAGCAGTACGACGGCATAATGAAGGTACGGGAGAGGACAGTGAGCACTGGAAAACTGTATTCCGCCTGGAACGGGGAGTGGAGCCGCTTCTCCAACCAGACGAACCAGATCATTCCCATGAACCACGACACTTCAAAGATGGTCTACATTCCGGAGACCGCTTCCGAGCTGGAGGTCCGCTTCACGTTCGACCCGTGGAACACGGATGAGAAGAGTGCGGTATCACTGTATGCGGCCATCGACTGGAACGGGGACGGGGAAACCGACTGGACCCAGACGGGATCTCCGCTCCAGGATGCAAGGTTCGATGTGATATCCCTCTCGGGGCTTCCCACGGGGGACTACTGGTCCTTCAATGTCGAGGGGCAGGGGATCGACTGGAACCTGGGTGAGAGGTTCAGGGAGACGCAGTACAAGGAAGTTAAGGCGGAGTTCACGATGTCTTTGAACCTCACCTTCCCGCAGGGAGACCACGTGCTTCCCCCCCAAGACAATCATGCCCAGTTCGCATACTGGAAGCCATTCGGCGATCGTATAGAGGGGACGAATATCAACATCACCGAGTATTACTACGATCTGGGGGCCGTGAAGGACCCGAATGCAGTTGAGGAGACCCCCGAAAAGGAAGGGGGTATGGGATGGCTATTGGTACTCCTGGTCCTGGCCATCCTTGCCACGGTTGCGGTCGTTGTATATCTCAAGAGGTCCCAGTTGAAGGGCATGATTGATAATATGAGGAATAAAGGGAATGTCCAGGCAAAGGAGAGCGGGGCTTCTCCCTTGTCGGGATAAAAAAACTTAATTAGGGAGCGGTGATATCGCAGTTCCCCAATTTTTCCGGGCCAGTAGCTTAGCTTGGTGGAGCATCCGGCTGATAACCGGAAGGTCCCCGGTTCGAATCCGGGTTGGCCCA
>JAFGJI010000062.1 GCA_016929175.1 Thermoplasmatota archaeon
CTATTGATGTGAAATAAAAAAGCCTGGCATAGGGTCCTCTGAAACGTGTTCACTCCGGTATACAAATGGATACTCAACCCATTTTATAGTATAAAATGTATACCAGGTTTCACGGTAAGGTGAATGAAATGAGGTTCAGGGTCAAGAACAACATCAGCTGGGTAGGAAAGATAGACTGGGAGCTTCGCAAGTTCCACGGTGACGAGTATTCGACGCACAAGGGATCGACCTACAATTCATATCTCATAGAGGAGGAGAAGACGGTCCTCATCGATACGGTCTGGGCCCCATTCGCCGACGAGTTCGTGGAGAACCTGAAAAAGGAGATAGACCTCTCAAAGATAGATTACATAATCGCGAATCACGCCGAAATAGACCACAGCGGAGCTCTCCCGAGATTGATGGAGGAGATCCCGAACACCCCGATATACTGCACGGCCAACGGGATCAAGTCGCTGAAGGGGCACTATCACAAGGACTGGGACTTCCATCCGGTCAAAACGGGGGACACATTGGATGTCGGGAACGGGAAACAGCTGATCTTCGTCGAAGCCCCCATGTTGCACTGGCCCGACAGCATGTTCTGCTACTTGACAGGTGATAAAGTGCTCTTCAGCAACGATGCCTTCGGGCAGCATTACGCCTCCGAGAAGATGTTCAACGATCTCGTGGACCCCTGCGAGCTCTGGACGGAGTGTATGAAGTACTACGCAAACATTCTCACACCGTTCTCCCCCCTTGTGAAGAGGAAGATCGAGGAGTTCGTTTCATTGAACGTTCCCCTGGACATGATATGCACGAGCCACGGGGTCATCTGGAGGAAGGACCCCCTACAGATAGTCAACAAATACTTGGAATGGTGCCAGGCATACAGCGAGAACCAGATAACCATTGCTTACGATACCATGTGGGGTGGTACCAGAAGAATGGCCGAGGAGATCGCAAAAGGTATCGTAAGTGAGAATAATGAGATAGAGGTGAAGCTCTACAATCTCTCCCACAGCGACAAGAACGATGTGATCACGGAGATATTCAGGTCAAAGGGTATCGTCGTGGGCTCACCCACCATAAACAAGGGCATACTGACTGCGATCGCCGGAGCCCTCGAGGAGATCAGGGGGCTCGGGTTCAGGAACAAGAAGGCAGCCGTCTTTGGTACATACGGCTGGAGCGGGGAGTCCCCCGGAATGCTGAAGGACATGCTCACGAAAGCCGGGTTCGATGTCATCGATGACGGTTTAAAAGCCCTGTGGAACCCGACCGATGCAGCACTCGAGGAATGCTTCCAGTACGGGAAAAAGATCGCAAAGGAATTCGCGTGAGACCGCAATGCTACCTTGCCTGGGAGGTTACATTGATCATCTTATGATGAGATCCACTTCGAGCAGATATGGTATCCTTCCATCCCTTCTTTGAAACCTTCATATCCCACCGCGCAACAATACTAACTTGATAAAAGAAAATAGCCGGATAAACAAACCTCATGAGCAGAAGCACACTATAGCGGCTATGCGGTTGCGCTCCGCTTGATCAATATTGCTCTACGCTGCGCTTCGGACAACTCCGTGTAGCAATCCTGTTAGCAAGACATATATATCTGTGGTATCATTATAATGATAATATATGGTGAAGATAATGCCCATAATAAGACCGATCTCTGAACTTAGAAACAACTTCCATAGGATCTCCGAATACTGCCACAAGAACGCAGAGCCAGTATACCTTACAAAAAATGGGAAAGGAGACCTTGTTGTGATGAGCCAGGCCCTGTTCGAGGAGTATATTTCTCTGCTTGAGTTGTACCAAAAAATGAGTGTTGCAGAACAGCAGGAAGCTGAGAATGTACCATGTCTGACACATGAGGAAGTATTTAATAGGTTAAAGGAGAGGATCGATGCTAAAAAATTATAAAATACTCTATCTCCCGATCGCATTTAATGATCTCGATGAGATCCTGGACTATATTCTCGAAGATGACCCGGCTGCTGCATTGGAGACCATTGAAAAAATTCAAGGATCTATCGAGAAACTGGGATCATTTCCGAAGATCGGTTCGATCCCAAAAGATCCAAGATTGGAGAGATTGGGAAACCGGATCTTGATCGTTGACGATTATCTGATCTTCTACGTCATAGATGGAGATGTTGTCAGGATCAGAAGAATAATACATGGAAGCCGAAATTACTCCCATCTTCTATGATCGTCAATCCAATGGACCTTGACCCCAAATCACTTCTTTGTTGTTATCCGACAGTTCCCATATCTCCTGGAACTCGTCCAAAAGTTACCTCGCCAGCTGTCTGTTCCACAGGTATACCATGGCGATCGATGAGAGGTCGCCGGAGAGCGGATCCCGGAATGTGAAAAAAGACGGTTTCCAAACGGTAACTCAACGATTAATATACCAAGATCGAATTCGGAGCATGAAGATATTGAATATCGGAATGAAAAAGGCTGGCTGAAATGTCGAATATAACGAACCTGATCGGAATGTTGTGGGCGATACTGTCCATCGCATCCGTATTCGTTCTCCTCAGGAAAAATATGATGAGCAAATACATAGGGATCGGTTTTCTGACGATCTCGACGATCCTTGGATTCTTGATATTCTCCCTCATGATCCCCCTTCAATTCCAGAACCTCATATCCAGCGGACCAACGGGAAAAGGACCCATGCTGTTACTGCCGATCGTGGGATTTCTGCTGATCATATTGTTATCCGCATTCCTTGGAAGGATATTCTGCGGTTATTCCTGCCCGATCGGCGCGGTCCAGGAGCTTCTATACATGATACCGCTTCCGAAAATAAAAAAGGGGAGCAAATGGCTGTTCATGGGGATCAGATGGGCATTCCTTCTCGCCATGATAATTGCAGGCGTGCTTTCCGGGATCTCACTTGTGAATTATTTTGGAGCGGGGTCCTTCTTCGGTCTGGATATCGGAAGCTGGACGTTTTACGTTTTTACTGCTCTGCTGCTGGTATCCGTGTTCTTCTACCGCCCTTTCTGCAGATTATTCTGTCCCATCGGTGCATTGATGTCAATATTCGCCCTGATAAGGGGTTATCGATACGAGAGGAACGATAAATGTGTTGACTGCGGAATGTGCGAGAGAGCCTGTCCAACGGATGAGGCGCGAGCGAATGATAGGAAGATGGAATGCTATGTGTGCGGGAGATGCGATGATGCATGCAGGTTCGGTGCACTGGAATATTCAATGAAAAGGAGATGATGTGTGATGAAAATAATAGACCCGGAGAATGTGAAGATCAAGGAAACGCCCCATAAAGTGGATGTGAGGCCGATGTATGACCATGAGAATGCCCAGGCACTGCTGATCACTTTAAAAAGAGGGGAATCACTCCTTCCGCATATCACACCCGTGGACGTATTCTTCTTCGTCCACAAGGGAAGGGGGCAGGTAAGGGTCGGAGATGAGATAGAAGAGGTTTCCGAGGGTATGGTCATCGAAAGCCCCAGGGATATGATCCACTCCCTGATGAACCCGTTCGAGGATGAATTCAGGGTCCTAGTTGTGAAGGCCCCGAGACCCGTTTCGGCATCCAGGATCCTTTAGTCTAAAGGATATCTCATACCGATATTTGCAGTGTGCAGACCAAAGATATGTGTCCCCTGTGCGAACCAGAGTCACGTGTCACCCGTTTGATAATAACCTTAATAATTGAGCAGGTCCTGCAATTATCAGTTGGGGGCAACCGAAATGAAGATCGGGATCATCATCTGCGACCGCTACCGGGATTGCGCCGGTGGAAAATGCTTCAGGGCAATGCGGAACAGGGAGGGCGCATTCGACCTCTATCCCGAGGGAGAGGACCTTGAGATCGTGGGCTATACAAGCTGCGGAGGATGTCCGGGGGGCAACATCGAATACGCTCCCGCGGAGATGATAAAGAACGGAGCGGAGGTCATACATCTCGCAACGGGTCTCGTCGTGGGTTATCCCCCATGTCCGCGCTTATCGTTCTTCAAAGAGTTCATCGAGAAGCACTACGGTGTAAAGGTGGTCATCGGGACCCATCCCATTCCACAGAAATATTTCATCACGCACAGTAAATTGGGAACCTGGGATGGTGAAAGATGGCAAACGATCATAGAACCAACCATATGCAACGAGGAAATGAGAAAACAGTACGATTGATCATATGACCCCCATACAGATGAATTTTCATTTCTCCGCTCTTATCACCACAAAGGAACCTTCTCCGAAACCATCCTTCACAGGCTCGATATCATCGATCTCGGAAAGGTCTCTGAAGATCGTCTGTGTGTAAATGAATGTCCGAAATCCAGCTTTCCTCAGGGAGTTTACAACCTCGTCCACCGAATAGAAGGTGGCGTCCCTGTAAAAGACGCTCTCATCCTTGTGTTCCAGATAGGATCGGCCGAGGGGGCTCTCGCTGTCAACAAATCCAACAATGAGCGAACCGGATGGTTCCAGAACCCTGAACGCTTCGGAAAAAGCCGAGTCGATATCATCAACAAAGCATATTGTTGTTACCATAAGTGCATGATCGAAACTGGAATCTTCGAACGGGAGGTTCTCGGCAACCCCTTCCACGACATCGATCCCTCTCTCCCTGGCAAGCTTTCCCATTTCTTTTGATGGCTCCACACCGATCTTGATACCGAGAGGCTCGGCAAATCGACCGCTGCCAACACCGATCTCGATGCCGATACCCCTCTTCGGATACGATCTTCTGACAGCTTCGATCTCGGATAAATAGACCCATCTGTTGGTCTTGAACCATTCTTCATAGTCCGAGGTATGTTCTTCGAACGGTTCGATCCCTGGCACCTTCATCAACCTCATTTGAAATACTCTTCCATCCGGTCGAATGCCTTGTCGATCTGAGGTTCCGGAACGCAGAATGAAAAACGGGCATACCCTTCGCCATTGGGACCGAACGCAACTCCAGGAGTGATTGATACCCTTGCCTCTCTAAGCAGTTTCTTGCAGAATTTCGTTGAATCTTCCGATCCATCGGATATTATCCTCGGGAACATCAAATATGATCCCTTTGGTTTTTTGTATTCGAAAACATGATCCAGTGCATCCATGCGCCTGCACATCAGGTCCCTTGCTGACCTGTAGTGCTCCCTGAACTCATCTATACAATCCTGGGGCCCCTCCAGTGCCGCAATTGCTGCATACTGGGAAACCACCGGCGCGCATATCGCGAATGCGTTGTGCGCTTTGCCGATCTGGGGGATCAGCGAATGATCTGCATGAAGGTATCCTATCCTCCATCCGGTCATGGCAAAGCTCTTTGTGAATGTGAAGCTGCTAAGGGTCCTCTCCTTCATTTCCGGGATCGATGCAATGCTGAAATGCTCGTACCCGTCATAGGTGAAATACTCGTAGGCCTCGTCCGTGATAACGAACAGATCGTTCTTGATTGCTATGTCCGCAAGCTCCTTTAGTTGTTTCTCCGTGTAGACAGCGCCCGTGGGATTGTTCGGTGAGCAGTACATGATGGCCCTGGTCCTGGGAGTGATCGCTCTCTCTATGGCGTCAAGATCGAGGTCGAACCCGTTCGTTTCATCCGTCGGAACGAACACCGGTATCCCTGAGGCAAGCTGGACCTGCCTGATGTGGGTCGAATATGTGGGGATCGGAAAGATCACCTCATCGCCCGGATCGATGACGGCCATCACCGATGCGGAAAGACCCTCAATGGCACCGATGGTCGCGATGATCTCGTTCCCTTCAGCATCTATATGATTGGTCCTGCGCAGTTTCTCGGATATCAACCTCCTCAGTTCCGGCAAACCCTCACTTGGTGAATATCCCCCCACTCTGCCTTCCCCTATGGCCTTGACAGCAGCTGCTTTGATGTGGTCAGGCGTATCAGAAGTGGGTTTTGCCCAGGATAGAAATGCCACATCCTCGATCTTGCTGGAAAGCCTTGTCATCTCATGAATTGCAGATGACCTGATCTCCCTTACCCTTTTCGAACACCCTCGTTTGTTTTCCATCATATCAAGTCCTGAAAATATCATCTACCAAAATATCCTCCGATAGAAATTGACACCACCATACTCCTTCCTGGAGATCTCTCCCATTTCCAACATTTTCTCGATCAGTTCCCATTTATCCCCGGACCTCTCTAGCATCTCCCTGACGCTGTCCTCCCTCATGGGATGCACGGATGTTACCGCAAGTATGTCATCTTTCACATCCCCGGTATGGGTGAAATCCCCGTATTCCCTGTCAGTAAGGGCTTCCACCCTGATCCTCCTTGAAGAGTATTCCCTGATGACCTTGAGGATGGTATCATCGGATGGCACCTCCACCATTTCCTCTGCCGGGGGTCTTATGGGAACGGTGATATAGGCGATCTTGGGGTCGAGTTTACGTATGAAATCCGCAGTCTTCCCGGCCTGTTCTTTGCTGTCGTTGACCCCCTTGACAAGCATGGTCTCGGTTATAAGAGACCCTTTGAAGCTTCTTGAAAGGTCCGTCAAACCATCCTTTATATCCTTCAACTTGATACTGCCATGGGGTCTGTTGACCTTCTTCCATATTTTCTCATAGACGGAATCGACCTTGACCGAAACGAGATCTGCCCCTGACAGCTCCTCCCTCACTATCTCATCACCGAGGAGTGATGAGTTCGTTATCACTGCCACGGGATAGCCCAGCTTCTTCACCATCTCTATCTCCTTTCCGAGATCGATGTCGAGCGTGGGCTCCCCGTCAGGAACGAATGTCAGATGATCGATACGATCCCCCATCTCCTCCACCGATCTTACCTGGGCTTCCACATCACTGAAAACTTTCTCCGGACCGTAGAACCTCCTTCTATCTTTCAGCATGTTCTCTGTTCTGCCGAGCTGGCAGTAAATGCATGAATAACTGCAGTACTTCGGAGGGATATTGTTGATACCCAGGCTCCGCCCGAGCCTTCTCGAGGGAACGGGGCCGTATGCGATCCGATTCAATGATGTGATCCAGATCCCTCCATTTTGCCTCGGTCTAAGGATATTATCTGCCCGGCACTGCATGTTCTTGCCCTGTCCGGAAAACGCATGATGATCTCCTTCTTGCGCTCAGTGCAGTGACAGGGTACTATCATGTCAAGACCGCCCAGCCTGTCAAGTTTATCAAAATCATGGAATCCACCCATAACACCGGTCACTCTGCCGAACCTGCCTGCGGCATCCATTAATACATTCAGACCAGGGTGGGCGCATCCTGTTATGACAAGAATGCCGTTCCCCGTATCCACAGCCATTGCCTGCTCTCTGGTCCTCTCTCCAAGCTGGCCTGTCATGTAGATCCCTTCCATCACCTCGACCGGACCCTCCACCTCATGAAGATGGGCCTGTTCGGATATCTCTTTCTTAAGGCGCTTGGAGAACGAGCATGGGAGGTACACATCTGCTTTAGGATGAAGGACCCGGGTAAGCCCACCGATGTGGTCCCAGTGATCGTGAGAGAGCACGATGATGTCGATATCCTCTTTTCTTATCCCTGCCTTTTTCATGTTGTACATCAGTTTCCTTCCATCCCAGCCCGTATCAAACAGTATCTTCCTTCCACGGTGTTCTACCAGACAGGAGAAACCCCATCCTTTCTTGAAACCCTCGAGGGCTTCGTTGTCGTATAGTACCGTGAGGTTCAATCGGATCCTCCTCCGAACCTTCTTTCAAGATTATAATTTGAATAAATCACCCCGTATCTCGACTTCATATAGGTGGATACCTTCATCGACCTCAGATCCTCGCCGGTATACCTTCTACCCGCTTCCTCCGCGAAGCCCGGACAGTCCTTACCCGTGTAGCAGTCCTTGTTGTCGCAGTTGGCACATTTCATCGGATCACAACTCCTGAACCGTGAGGCTTCGTATCGCTTTTAACAGCGTATCAGCAGCAAGTTTCGCGCAGTGGCGGTTCTCCTCGGGCAGACCACCCAGTTCATCAAGGATCTCCAGGGCGGTGATCTTTTTGGCGTATTCCAGGCTCTTTCCTAGCACCATCCTCGTCGTGATGCTGCCGCATGCGATCGAAGAGCCGCACCCGTCGGTCATGAACCGTATATCTTCTATCCTGCCATCCCTGATCATCAATGAGAATTCCATCGTATCCCCGCAGGGTCCCGTAACGGACGCTCGAGAGTCCGGAACCTCGATCCGTCCCATATTGTGCGGGTTCCTGGCCTCCCGAAGTACAATATCGGAGAACCTCCTCTCCTCGTCCTTCCTTATCCTTTTTTCTATGTCATCAACGATCCCGTCAAGATCCCTTCCGGTCATTGCAATGCCTTCTCGATCCTTCTCCAGATCCCCCTGATGCTTTGAGACAGCTCTCCATCCGGGAATTCAACGACCGTTTTGTTCTCCATCATCGCTTTGGTCGCTGTGTCATCGTAGGGAAGCTTCCCGACGACCTCTATTTCCTTTTCCCTGCAGAACTCCTCTATCTTTTCCGTGTTCTCCGGGTTGATGTCAAACTTGTTGATGCATACCACTGACGGGATCCTGAAATGGTCCGCAACCTCGATCACTCTCATGGAATCATGCATGCCCGACAACGTTGGTTCCATCACGACCAGAACGAGGTCCACCCCCGTGATCGAGGATATCACCGTGCATCCGGTCCCCGGAGGCCCGTCGATGATTATAAGGTCCTTCCCCTTTTCCTCGGCAAGCTCCCTGGCCCTGCTTCTAACAAGCGCCACGAGTTTGCCGGATGCTTCCTC
>JAFGJI010000063.1 GCA_016929175.1 Thermoplasmatota archaeon
AAGAAATATCTGATCTGGATGGTCGATCGCGACCTCCTGTCCCTCTCGACCGAAAAGGACGATACCGAGTATGTCGGACTCACCCCGAAGGGGCTCGAATCCTACGATCAGATCGTCGGGTGGATCAAGGACGTTGTCCTTGATGATTTCTGAAGGACCTGGTGAACTTCCACTATCTTACTTTGCGGGATGCAACCTTCATGATATCCATCGGAAGGATCGCGGATGCCATCGGGATGAGGGGGATCTTCCCGTAATCAGCCAAACCATTTATTTTATGTATGACAATATGATAACACTCACATAACCATGTTCAGAATAAGGAGGATCTTCGACAGGACAACTCCTGCGAACAGGGAGATCGTGAATAGGATACAGTCGACGTTGAGAGATATTTTCATCGACGAGCGGGAGGAGAGCATCCTCAAGGTATCCAGGACCTTGGAGGATCCTCTCAGATATAGATACCGTTCCATCATTTTCGTGGCCGAGGGGGCGGATTCCCGCTTGCTCGGCGCGGCCGTGCTCCTGCATTTCCCCGACCTTTCCTTCTGCTATTTGGACTACATATTCTCATCGCCCGACAAGGCAGGTAGGGGGATAGGCAGCGCTCTGTACGAGAGGCTCAGGACGGAAGCGCATTCCCTGAAATGCAGGGGTATCTTTCTCGAATGCCCGCAGGAGAAGCCGGAATCGGTGAAGGACCCCGCCATAATTAGGGAGAATATCGCCCGTCTGAAATTCTATGAGAGATATGGAGCTAGACCCATAGTTAATACCAGATACGAAACACCCCTTATGGACGATGATGCAAATCCGCCGTATCTACTGTATGATGACCTGGGGCAGAGGAGGCGACTGAGAAAACGTGAGACCAGAGAGATAGTAAGAGCTATACTGGAAAGGAAGTACAACAGCCTCTGCCCGGTGGAATACGTTGAGATGGTCGTGGGTTCATTCCATGATGATCCCGTTAGGATAAGGGAACCTCATTTCGTCAAGCCGGAACTGATCAAACCTATTGATAAAGGGACCCCTAGGGATATGCAGATCCCATTGATCGTGAATGAAAAACACGAGATCCATCACATTGGCGAGCGAGGATACGTGGAAGCTCCTGTGAGGATCAGATCTATAATGAAAGGTCTCGATCAGAGCGACTTGTTCGAAAGATGCAAACCGGCCAAATATCCCGAGTCACATATAACCGCTATACACGATCCTGGATATGTTTCGTACTTCAAAATGATATGCAGGAAGTTGCCTGAGGGTAAGTCGATTTATCCTTATGTCTTTCCGATCAGGAACCACTCCCGCCCCCCAAAAGAACTTCTCGTCAGAGCCGGATACTATTGCATCGACACTTTCACACCGTTGAACAAGAACGCCTATCTGGCGGCCAAAAGAGCCGTTGACTGCGCACTTACAGGGGCGGATCTGCTGCTGAAAGGGACCATGCTGTCATATGCCCTGGTAAGGCCGCCCGGTCACCATGCCGGTCCCGAATATTTCGGAGGATTCTGTTATTTCAATTCCGGGGCTGTTGCGGCAAACAAACTCAGCGGGAACGGAAAGGTGGCGATCCTCGACATCGATTACCATCATGGAAACGGCCAACAGGATATTTTCTACTCCAGAAAGGACGTGATGACACTTTCCATCCACGGCCATCCGAGTTTCGCATATCCCTATTTTTCTGGATTCAAAGAGGAGGTTGGGGAAGGAGACGGTATCGGATTCAACCACAATATCCCCCTCAAGGAACGCATAGATAGCCTCAAATACAGGGACGCTCTGGAATCCGCTGTAAGAGCGGTGAAGAAGTATGATCCTGATTTCCTGGTGCTCCCACTCGGGCTGGATACGGCAAGGGGGGATCCGACGGGCACATGGGATCTCTCGGCCAGGGACTTCGAGCTGAACGGAAAGATGATCGGCTCCTTGCGCCTTCCCACACTCGTCGTCCAAGAAGGAGGATATAAAAACAGGATCCTCGGAACGAACGCCAGATCATTCTTCAGGGGTTTTTTCGAGGGAACTTACACCTCGGAGCCCGTGAAGCTGATCGGGATGAGTCGAGTGTAAAACACAACTCTGGTTTGTAGGAAACACCCACATTTTCTCCTGTTCCGGAACTTAAACCCAAAGTGTTGAGAATCCCGGATCGTTCATTTAAATAAGATGGTTCTCTCACATACCAGTGGAAGCAAGATGAAAGGCATTGTCCTCTACATCAGCAGGTGCGGAAGCACGAGGCAGTATGCGGAATGGATCGGGGAGGAGACAGGTTTTCCGATCATCGATCTGAAAAAGGATAAGGAACCGGACCTTTGCGGATACGATATAATCGTCATCGGGAGCTGGATACTTGCGGGCAAGATGGTCGCCCATTCCTGGATCAAGAAGAACTGGCACAGGATCGAGAACAAGAACGTCTTTGTCTTCTCGGTGTCCGGTGATGTTCCCGATGAGGAGATCAGGAAGAAGTACCTTGATGCCTCCTTTCCGAATGGGATCGGAAGCAGGATATCCTTCTATTCTTTCCATGGAAGGTTCAGGAAGGAAGACCAGAACATCCTTCTCAGGGGAATGCTGAATTTCGCGGCGAAGTTCGAAAAGGAGGGAAACCTCGCCAACAATTTGGTCCTTGGTGTAGATGGTGTGAAAAAGGAGAACATTAAAGGGATCATCGACCAAATAAAGAGACTTCAGTGAACTGGATCCTTTTCCCGTAACTCCGGATATTCTTTTCAACGACCCTGAACCAAGCATAGAAAGTGTAGACAATAAGGAGATCAGGGAGAAGTACTTGAGCTTGTCTTATACAGAATGTGAGAATATAGGTAGGTGGTCATTCTCTTGAAGTTAGCCATGAGATGATCGAATGATCTCATGGCCATACATCGCAATATTCTTACTGTTCTTATCCAATGTCTGAACCACGCTCATCAACACAGAATAGATATATGTCCCTCCTTCCGACCTACTTCCTCCAGATACCTTTCTGGCGATCACACAAGGTCGGATCGCACGTTCGGCTCTGTTGTTTGTTGCATCTACATAGGAATTCATAACAAACTCGAACATGAAATCCTTGTACCTGAGGAGATTCTTGACAAATTTCCTACATGTGAATGATCCAGAGGGCCTGACAATATACCTCTCCAACATCGATTTATTCTTCTACATCTTCCCATGGGCCGCTTCTTTTCCTGGCCGAGCGAAGGAGCAGCAGTACAACGATGAGCAGCAAAATTAGCAATACGATCAGGATAGGGACGATGATCAGGAAGAGTGATGCGAGCAACCCCGATCCCACTATCGGGTGTTCTTCCTCATCATCGGAGGGTGTCACCTCGATCGTGAACTCGTGGTAGATCGTGTCCTTTCCGTCGGTCGCTGACAGGTTTATTGTGTAGGTTCCCTCCTCCGGATCGCTCAGAAGGATGGTCCCGGAAAGGTTCATTACCGTGATACCCGAAGCGGGATCGGACGAGATGGAGTAGGTGACTATTTCATCCTCGTCGATGTCCAATGCCAGGCATTCGAGGATCAGCTGGGAACCTTCTTCGGTCCTTACATCTTCAGGGACCTTGAACCAATAGGGTGCGTCATTGACGTTTATAACTTCGAGCATGAACCTGGTCGAATCGCTCCCGCCATGACCGTCGTTCACGAATATCTCGACGAAGTACGTTCCCACGTCATCGTTGGTCGGAGTTCCGATCAGCGTGGAGCCTTCGAGCGACAACCAGTCCGCATCGGTCTCAAGCGCCCAGATGAGAACGTCTTCGGTCGGGTCGATGTCGGTGGCGTTGTAATCAACGGAATAGGTTTGGTCCTGCAATACGGTAATGACGTTCTCTGTGGTAATAAAGGGAGGATCGTTCACGTTCTCCACAATGATCGGGAATGTCATCTCATCGATACCTCCATTCCCGTCAAATAGGGTCACGTTGACCCACCACGAGCCCACATCGTCGTTCGCGGGTGTTCCCGAGAGGTTGGTACCATTCAGGTGCAGCCAGTCCGCGTTCGATACGAAACCGAAGGTCAGGTTATCGTCGGTCGGGTCGATGTCGTGCCCTTCCAGCAACATCGAATATGGAATGTCCTCCGTGGCTGTCGTGACCGGTGAAGAGGTTATTATTGGGTGGTCGTTAACGTTCTCGACCTCGAGCGTGAAGTTCAGGTGGTCCCGGCCCCCGTTCCCGTCATGGACCGAGACATTGACCCGATATGTTCCGACATGATCGTTCGCGGGTGTCCCGTAGAGGGTATC
>JAFGJI010000064.1 GCA_016929175.1 Thermoplasmatota archaeon
CCACCCCCGTGAACGAGGATGATCCCATCATCGAGATGGGGGCGTAGAAGATCCGCTGTTGCCTTGATCCCATTCTTCCTGATCCTGTAGGTCATGTCGGATTCTTTCCATCTGTACGGAGGTCTCGTATCCGATGATTTGTAGGTAATCATCGAGCCACCCATCTTAATGATCTTCATTCATGTCCCTTTTCGTCCGATTGACTTCACTACCTTATAATGGTTCTCAATGATACGCTATCATCCCTTGTACGATATCCAGACCACTTTGAACCCCTCACCGTCGATACCATGGGAACGCGATCTCTCCTCCGATATATCCAGGTAGGAACTGCTGATAAGATCGGATACTGGCCATTCCCTGCAGGAGAGCAGGAGGATCGAGCCTCCACCTGACAGGTAATTATCAACATCCCGAAGGAATCTTGCAGTTATTTCCCACCCTTCCCGTCCTCCGGCAAGGGCGAGTTCTTCCCTTCTGTCTAGGGGCAGTGCTGGACCCTTGAGATAGGGCGGATTGAATACGATCAGATCGAAAGCGCGGGTGAACCTTCCGGGTATGCCTTCGAAGAGATCGCTCAGATACTGCTCCCCCGCAAGGTCGTTCAGGGTGAGGTTCTCTCTTGTCAGAGATAGTGCCCTGGGTTCCCTGTCCACGGAAACGACCTGCCATCCATTTGATGCAGCCAGGATGGATGCGAGTCCCGTCCCGCATCCCATGTCGAGCATTTTTCCCCTCTTCCCTTTCAGGATGTCTTTCATCGATGATATCAGAAGCAAAGTGTCATCCCTTACAGGATATACTCCCCCTCTCTCCATATAATGGACGCCCTCAAAGTGGTAGATTATTGACATTATGATGCTGGAACAACATCCGATCCTATTTCTCCTTTTTGAGATCGCTCTCCGTAGTGATGAAATTAACAGGATGAGAAACCAAATAATACACTCATTTTCTATCCCGGGCTGATAAAACTTATATCCAACAACAACCTGACCACAATGGGAAAGACCTTGTGCGCCAAGCTCTTCATGAAGGATCCACTGGACAAGGTGCAATATGCCCCGAAAAGATTCAGGGCCTTCATAGACCTGGTCAGACCTTTCACGCTACTTGCACCAGCCCTCGGAGGTATTACCGGCTCTTTGATGGCACTTCTGGTCCAGGGCGACCTCTCCAAACCTTTCCTGTCTGGTGAATGGCCCTTTCTCCATGTACCCGGTCTTCCTTTGATGACGATGTTCTCGGGGGTGACCTCGCTGGTCTTTCTAAACGCCGCATCGAACACTCTCAATCAGGTCTACGACCGTGATATAGATGTCATCAACAAGGCCTACCGGCCCATTCCCATGAAGGTCGTGAGTCCGCTTGAAGGTATATGGATAGCGGTTGCCCTGTACGGGATCGCACTATGGCGCGCTGCAATGGTCAACAGGTACTTTCTCCTCATCGTGGCTGTCCTGATACTTTTCACGATCTCGTATTCAGTGCCTCCCTTTCGTTTTAAAAAACGTCTTTGGCTCTCCAACATATCCGTTGCGATCCCGAGAGGTATGCTCGGGATAGTGGCAGCATGGTCCATAACCGGTGATATAATGGACCCTACACCCTGGGTGATCGGTTCCGTGATGGTAGTGTTCCTCATCGGTTCCACGACCACGAAGGATATAACCGACATTCCGGGGGATGTGATGTTTGGCATGAAGACCCTGCCAGTTTACTACGGCAAGAAAAAGGCCATCATTCTCTCTTCGCCGTTTCTCATCATCCCTTTCGTAATGATGGGACTTTACTGGTATCTTGACCTTCTTCCGGGATATTCCCTGTCCATGGCCCTGGTCTTCCTGATCTGGTCTATACTGCTGATCTACCTTCTCTACAAGGAGGGGGATAAAGAGGATGAGCATTTCGAGAACTCCCCCGCATGGAAGCAGATGTACCTCATGCTCATGGGGATGCAGTTGGGTTTCCTGACACTGTTCCTGATATGAAACCGAGGCAATGATTATATCGAACGTAACCTTCCCTTTTCAGAAGGTGCTGTGCAGATGGATGACCTTGAATGGCTCTTCGAGAACGGAAAAGATATCATGCGGACCGCTTCCATGGCCCTTGAATTCAAATTGTGCGACAGGTGCCTTGGCCGATTGTTCGGTCGGTCCGGTTTCGGACTTTCGAACAAGGAGAGAGGCGCTGCTGTCAGGACCATGCTCGCTCTATCATACGAACTGCTGACAGAACAGAATTCGGTCAGAAAGCTATCATTCTCGGACCGGATCCCCGTTCATCCGTCTGATGATCCCGGCTCCGAAAAGAAGATCGTTCCGTGCCCGGAAACGGAGTGGATGACGACAAATGCCCCTTCCATGGACAATTACATGGATAAGGACAGGGAAGATGATAGATGCTGGTTGTGCCAGGATATCTTTGGCTCCATTAAAGATATGGCCATGGCGGTCCTCGAGGCTTCCAGGGCACAGGAATTCTCAACATTCCTGATCGGTTGCAGGATGGACCCGGGAACCCTGGAAAGGGAAAGGACCTTATGGAAGATCGCCGATCCTTCCTCCGCCGAACCTCTCAAGGAAGAATTGAACCGAGAGATAGGAAAATCCTATTCTGAATTGGACCCGGTAAAGATATTCGACAGGAACAATCCGGAGGCGACCTTTCTTGTCGACCCCCTGTTCCGGACCGTGGATGTTACCATCAAACCGATATTCATAAAGGGAAGGTATCTGAAGCTTGTAAGGGGTATCCCCCAGACAAGGTGGATCTGCAGCGGCTGCCGGGGCAGGGGATGCGACAGGTGCGGTGGAAAGGGAAAGATGTACGAGACATCCGTTGAGGAGATCATCGGGACGCCTTTAATGGAAGCTCTCGAGGGATCGGATTTCAAGCTTCATGGTATGGGCAGGGAGGATATCGATGTTCTGACACTGGGCAGGGGGAGGCCTTTCATTATCGAAATAACATCTCCAAAAAAAAGGACCCTGGACCTCGAGATCCTGATCACGAGTATCAACAATAACTGTGATGGGATGGTCCGGGTTTCTGACCTTGTTTTCTCGTCAAGGACCGAGGTCCCATCCGTCAAGGACGGAACCTCCCTGAAGAGGTACAGGGCCAGAATCGTGGTCGAGGGTGACGTGGACGAAGAAACCCTTAAATACAATATCTCTTTACTTGCCCAAAGTCCCATCAACCAGCGGACCCCGTGGCGGGTTTCTCACCGAAGGGCTGACAAGGTTAGGGTTCGAAGGATACACGAGGCCTCCGTTACCTGGGAAGGGAACGGAGTTGCCATCGTTGACCTTCTGACGGATGGAGGTATGTATATCAAGGAGCTCCTCCATGGGGACGAGGGAAGGACCGTTCCCTCGCTCTCCTCCCTGCTTGGCCGCAAGATACGGGTCGAAACCCTTGATGTCACGGATGTGCTTGATGAGGAACGGTCCTGCAACGACCAGGAGTGAAGAATATGGTGAAGAGATCCAAGGGAACAATGGTCAAGACCCGAAATATCCTAAAGAAGAGGCCGAGGGACAGGGGCACTCCCCCTGTGACCAGTTTTGTCAAGGAATTCGAGATCGGGGAGAGAACCAATATAGTGATCGAACCCTCCAGTCAGAAGGGGCAACCCCACAGGAGATTCCAGGGTCGTGTAGGTACAGTTATCGATAAAAGAGGAGACGCGTTCGTCGTAAGGGTGGATATGGAGAATTCACATAAGGACCTCGTGATAAGACCTGAACATCTCAGGAAGATCAAGTAGAACATTTCGAGGGAACATCATCTTTCCCGGAAAAGTATTTTATAAGGACGTGTTTCTTAACCCGGGATCCGGGTCCCATTGGTTTAAAAGAATATCCGAGCGAGGCATGAGGATGACAAGTGATGATGAAAAAGAGAGGCTCTTGACCCATTCCGAGGTCAAGAAGATCATGGAGGAAGCCCTGGAGAAACCCAGCGTCATCTATACGGGTCCCGAGGATGACGGCCTCACACCGCGGCATCTCAGGCCTGCTGAAACTGAGGAGAACTCCACGGAGGAAAGAGATCCCATGGAGGTTCTGAGCTTTGAAAAGAAGGCCACCCTCGAGCATGTCAATAACTTCCAGAGGATCCAAGAAAAGAATGCAAAAAAGATGATCAAGGAGCTCCTGAAGCTCGATAGGGTTACCGAGGTCCATGCTTTCAAGATCGCAGAGATCATGCCGCGAGATGAGACGGAGCTCAGGGTAGCATTTGCAAAGGACAGATTCACTCTTACCCCGGAAGAATTAAAACAGATATTGGATATTATTGATTCCAACAGGAATTGAACATCCAATGATTTGGAGGGAACCACTTGGAGGACTACGCATACATTCTGGATTATCTGCCACAGGGTCATCCAGATCGTAAAACCTTCAAGAGAGAGCCTATAGCATTCGGCCTGGGAGAGCTGGAGTTCAAACTCCTTGAGCTCTCACCGAAACCGGGTGTAACGATGAACATCGGTGAAAAGGTCTACATCGGGAAGGAGATGGATGACCGCCACAAGATACAGCATGTAAAGAGGAGGATAAACTATTCGGACCTCACCTCTGCTGCGCAATCGGAGCTCCCGTTCATTTTGGAAGAGATCATCAAGATGAACGAGGACCGCTTCATAAGGTTCTTCAACGAAGCCCAGGCCATTACAACCAGGCAGCACATGCTGGAGCTCATCCCGGGACTCGGAAAGAAGACCATGTGGCATGTGATCGATGAGAGGAAGAAGAGTCCATTCACATCCTTCCACGACCTTACCGAAAGGATCAATACCCTTCATCAGCCGGAAAAGCTGATCAGCAAAAGGATCATCGAGGAGATGGAGGACCCCTCCATCAAATATCATGTCTTCATAAAATAAAGATGCCGTCCTGAACGATCCTCTCTGATGCTAAAACTACGGTCGGACCTTTTCGTACCATATTACTTTCACTAACCCCATTTATAAAGGATAGCATAACTTTTATTTATTAAAGAATGGTTGCTAGGGTCGGACATTGTCATACCAATGATGATGTCCCGAATATGGGATGCACTGTGGGGGTCTAACAGCCCGTTTCCAAAACCGGCTATCCAGGGTGAAGCCATGGCAAGGATGACCAGCAAAATAACAATGAAGATCGAGCCGCGGCTCCTCGAGATCATCCAGCAAAAGGCGGATTCCGAGGGTCTTGCGCTCAGCAGCTATATCAGAAAGGCAGTGATCGGTTACATCGGGGGACGGAAGGAAGACAACCCGGGGTTTATCAGGTTCGAGATGACACCTCTTGAGATCCGGGCGATCAACAGACTGAGAGGTCTGGGTATTGTGAGCAAGGAAGAGAATGCGTTTCATAATGCCTTTGACTTTTTTCTAAAACAGGAATACGATAATATCGTATCCCGGGCCAAGGAAATGATAGTGGATGATCATCTCACCAGGGGAGTGGACCTCAGGGGACTTCCAACTGTTAGGGACCAAAACGGCCCGGAAACACGGGCGGATATGGACCTTGTCCTTGAAGACGAGGATATATGAAAAGATAGGGGGAAACGGGGGCCACCGGATGAATTAAGGCTCCCGGCCCCACTCTTTATAAGAACCTTTGCCCTTCAGGGTGGGTAGGACATGCACATCGCAATGACCCGACGAGAGGATGGCTCCGAGGCCGAAAATACTGATTGTAGAACGATCCAGATGCTCTGCATGGAGGGTGATATCGACGGGATCCTTGAAAAGGTCATGTCGGGCCAGGCTGTTAAGAAGAAGGTCCTGCGGAGAGCACTTGACATCATGATAGGTCTGTCACTCAAAGGCTACGAGGGGAAGGCCGTGGGTGCCATTTTCCTCATAGGGGATATCGAAGGGATAAGGAGGCACACAAGCCAGATGATCATCAATCCCTTCAAGGGATGGAAGGACATCAACATCCTTGATGAGAAACAGAAACCAACGTTCGAAGCCTTTTGCCAGCTGGACGGCGCTTTCGTGCTGGACCATCGAGGTTTCGCACATTATGCGGGACGAATGATCCAGGTACGAGGTGGCATGGACTGCGATCGGGATGACCCCGGCAGACGGTCCATTGACAGGAATAACGGGACCGGTACAAGGAGCAGGGCTTCGAGGTACATCACGGAAATGACCAAAACCATCGCGGTCTCTCTCTCACATAACGGTGAGATAACACTTTTCGAGCGGGGGAAGGAGATAGGAAGGATCAACCGGAGGGTCATGCAGGTGGACCAAAAGATACTTCATCGTTTCATTATGAGCGATCCTGAAGGGCGAGATCGTCAGTTCAAAGAAATCAACATTAATAAGGAAAAGAATATAACCCATGTGGAATAAATGGGATAGGTAGCAGTTCCATTTTCACCGGCGGGTGGTCGGATTGATCGAAGAGGAAGGTAAAAAGGAACAGGAGAAGGGTGAAAACCCGAATGGTGAAGAGGAGTTCCCGGAAGAGAATGAGAAAAAACTGGATAAGGGACCTGAGGTCTTCGACGAGGATGAGAAGAACCTTCTAGACGAGCTCATGCATAAGATCGAAAATGCAGGAAACATTGAAAAGGAGCTCAAGGACGATCTTGAATCCTTCGAGGAGCGAATGGACTCCGTAATAGATTCCGTCAACAGGATAGAGAATCTGGAGAAGGCTCCCATAAAAGGCCGTCCATCCATAGAAGCGGAGCAGGAACCGGACAACTCTGATCTTCCTCTGGTCAGGGAGGAGAAGGGAGCTCTGCCGGTCGAGGAACCTGACGAGATCCCAACTGCAGAAACGGCACACCATCAGGCAGAGGCAAGATATCCTGCAAGAAAGGATAGCGGCCTTGACCACATCTATCTGCCCTCTGAGAGCCCCTACGAACAGATAAAGAAGGGAGAGATCGAATTCGACCCAAAAGGTGAACTTCTGGATGCATACGGGAAAGAGGTCAGGTCAGTCCTTGAGAACATGCTGAAACTGATCAAGATCAAGATCGATAAGAAGGACCTCCAAAAAGCCCGGGACCTTTTCATGCTGTCAGCAAGTATTGGAGGGACATCCGACTTCTTCAGAAGAGAGTTCGTTCCACTCGCTGGCAACCTCAATATTGAACTTCCCAAGGAGAAGTTCTTCAAGGACGACAGGACGGTCACACCCGCATCCATGGACGAGATGGACGAGACAAAGGTCCTGGACCCCGACCTTGCAGATGAGATAGGTATTCTCCAGAAACGGGCATCCTCTGCCATCAAACAGCTCGAAACCCTTGTCAACACCTCCGAATTATCCGATGAGGAGGTCCAAAAGATAAAGGACCAGCACAGTAAAGCGGTGGACCTGTTCATGGAAAAGAGGTTCCACAAGGCGTACGAGATCGCATTGGAGACACTGGGGAGCTTCAAGGACCATGTGGCAGATGATATCGACAACCGTCTCCAGGAAGATCTCTTCCATACCAGGGAAATGCTCGATGAGTATTCACGGAGCGAGGGAAACAGGGAGCCTGACAGGACCGAAGAGCTCTGGAACACTCTCGATAGAGCCACGAAGGCCTATCTGACCAACGAGTTGGAAAAGGCAACACTTCTGACAAAAAAGGTGATGAACACTCTCCTTGATCTGAAAGGAGATGCGGGAGGACCTCTCAGGGAACGGGTCGAAGAACTCAAGAAGGGCCTGAATTCATTGAAGGAGATGAATGTGGCGCCACAGGAGATCGAACATATGTTCGAGGTCATAAGGTCAGCCGAGCATCTGATCGACCGCCGAGATATTAAGAATGCAGAGAAGATCATAAAGAGCATAGAAGATACGATAGAGGAGATGAAGGAGAAGAACCGCAAATATGTCTCCGCCAGGGAACTCGAGATCAAGCTCAAGAACCGGATCGAGCGTCTCGCTTCCATCGGTCCGGATATCGAACCTCTTAGGAAGAAGATGGAGTTCATACGCAACTATTTCAAAGACGAGAGATACGATGATATCTTGCTCGTCGGGGTCGAAGTAGAGCACGAGCTCGATCTCCTGGAAGAAGCGGAAAAGGAAAAACTTACCAGGAATATCATAGAAGACATGGAAGAGGTGATGTCCAGGGTCGATGAACTTGAAGACCCGCAGACCTACAGGAGAAACTACGAGGAGATCATGAAGGCTGCCGAAGAGGGCGACATCTCGGTCCTGAGGACCAGAGGGCGGGATCTCATAGACATCGTCAACACCAGGCTCAAGACCATTGGAGTGGAGAGGGCAAAAAGGATAGCCAGGGCCGTGGTGGAGGGACGTATGCTTGTTTCCAAGCTCCGATCCTTCGAGATAGACACCACCGACCTTGACAGAAAGTTCAGGAAAGCCCGGACGCTCGTAAAGGAAGGGAACCATAAGGACGGCATCGAACTCATGGAGGAAACGACCGGGCTCATGAAGAAGGCTTACCTGGAGAAGATGGAATATATCAAGGACCTCACCACGATCTACAGGGATTCCCTCGAGGTCCTTATGGACCGCCACAAAGAAGAGCCCATGGTCTATTATCTGAAGAAAAAACAGGTTCCCGTCCTGCGTAAGCTTGAGGAGCTTGGCCACTTCCTCAAAGCCCTTGAGCATTACAGGGAGATCGGATCCAAATTCGCCGATGTGATCATCACGGAGGAGAAGAAGGAGAGCATCGAGATCGAGCTGAACAAGATCAAGTACGAAATATACAAGAGGAAGGAAGAGGGGGTGGACATTTCCGAACCGCTCTCGCTCTACACTCAAGCCCAGAATAGATACAGCGAGGGACAGGCGGTCCCCGCAGAATACCTTATCGAGGTCAGCAAGAGGTATTGCGATACCTTCATTCCCAATTGAGCCCTTGGTCATTCGATAGAATTAAGTAGATTTTACCCTTGACTTCACCGGGGGTTAGCATGAAAGTCCTCCTGATCCACTCAGACCATATGGAATACAACGTGACCAAGGCCATCAAGAACCTGGCCGAGGAAACGGATATCAAAGAATACAGGATGGAAGAATGTCTTACCGTATTCTGTACCGTTGAGTCCAGGGACCGCGAGTTCATGAACGATGTCCTTGAGCGATCCGCATCTGTCATCACAGAGACAGCCCGGAGCGTGAAGACCGGGAGAATAATGATCTACCCCTATGCGCATCTCAGCTCCGATCTCGGAAAACCTTCGGATGCTGTCGAGGTCCTGAAGGCCTTGGAGCTCAGGATCCTTGAGGAGGGATTCGAGGTGAAGAGATCTCCCTTCGGCTGGTACAAGGCCTTCGACATCAGATGCAAGGGCCATCCCCTGTCGGAGCTTTCCAGGGAGATCAGGCCGTGGACCGAGGGCAAGAAGAAGGTGGAGGAATCGAAAGCCCTGAAGGCCGAGAAGGAGACAAGATCGGAATGGTTCGTCCTGGACACCGAGGGCGGACTGCACCCCGTAAAGGAGATGGAGGGGCGGATCGAGGGCTACGACCTTTCAGGCAACCCGAACCTGAAGAAGTTCTTGAACTACGAGATCTCCAAGTCAAGGGCAGTAACCGAGGAGCCGCCGCATGTCAGATCCATGAGGGCCCTCGAACTTGCCGATTACGAGCCAGGTTCCGACCCGGGGAACCTGCGCTTCTACCCGAAGGGAAGGCTTGTGAAATCCCTTCTGGAAAGATACGTTACCGGGAGGGTGAAGGATTACGGCGGGATGGAGATCGAGAGCCCGATAATGTACGACCTCGACCACCCCTCCCTTAAATCCTACATGCACAGGTTCCCGGCGAGACAGTACACCATCGAGACCCCGGATAAGAAGGTCTTTTTGAGGTTCGCCGCTTGTTTCGGGCAGTTCCTGATGGCGCATGACGCGACAATATCCTACAAACAGATGCCGATAAGGCTCTACGAGCTGACAAGATACAGTTTCAGGGTGGAGCAGAGGGGAGAGCTTTCCGGTCTGAGGCGGCTTCGGGCTTTCACCATGCCCGACTGCCACGCACTATGTGCAGGTATGGACCAGGCCAAGGAGGAGATGATGATACGTTTCCACCTTGCAATAAGCATCCTTGCCAAGACCGGTTTCAGGATGCCCGAGGACCTGCAGATGGCCGTCAGGGTCACAAAGGACTTCTACGAGGAGAACAGGGAGTTCGTCCACAATATGGCAAGAGAATACGGCCAGCCCATCGTTGTCGAGATGTGGAGGGAGCGGTTCTTCTATTTCCTCTTGAAGTACGAGTTCAACTTCGTGGATGCCATGGGAAAGGCCTCGGCCCTGACAACGGACCAGATAGACATCGAGAACGGGGAGCGCTACGACATCACCTACACGGATCCCGAAGGGAACCCTCAGCATCCGTTCATTCTCCATCTCTCCCCTTCAGGGGCCATCGAGAGAAATATATATGCCCTTCTCGAGAAGGCGCATCTCGATTCACTTGAGGGGGAGCCAGCGTCACTCCCATACTGGCTCTCTCCCACACAGCTGAGGCTGATACCGGTTTCCGAGGAGTATATGAGACTGTGCCAGGAGATCGTGGCAAAGCTTCCCGGTGTGCGTGCCGATATCGAGGATTCCGACAGGACGGTGGGGAGGAAGATCCGGGACGCGGAGAAGGAATGGATACCCTACATCGCAGTTATTGGTGAGAAAGAAGCGGGTTCGGGGAAGCTGACCATCAGGAAGAGGGAGGCCGGGAAGCCCCAGGTCGAGATGACATTGGAGGAGCTCACCGCGGAGCTATCGATCAAACAGGGTGAAATGCCCTGGGACACACTGGGACTGCCGATCATGGTCTCGAAGAGACCGAAGTTCGTCGGATGATGGGGCCATGATGGAAATTACCGATGATGAGCTTCTCTACATCGGAGAGGGATACCACAAGGCGTACATCAAAGTGGACGAGGAGGGGACCACCGCCGCTGCGGCAACCGCGTTCATCATGGAGGCTGGCACTGCGATGTCCTTCGATGCGAACAGACCCTTCATGTACATCATACAGGACCAGGAGACGGGGTTGATACTGTTCATGGGGAGGGTCATGGACCCGTCGAAATGAGCGCTTCATTGTATTCCGCAGAAAGTATGTCAATGAGCTCCTGGACCGAATACAGCCTGTCAACCCTGTAAGCGTTCGCTCCCGCGAAGGCAAACCCTCTATCAAGCCTACCCTCCTTCGCGGATACCAGTGCCATTGCGATGCAGTAGGGGGACGTCCTGTAATCACAGGTCCTTAAACATTTCCAGCTGCAGGTGAAAGGCATCTTTTCACCCTTTGAGACCGCCTTTAAAAATTCGTTGTTGACGGCCCTTCCGGGCATCCCAACGGGGCTCTGGATGATAACGATATCCTCTTTTCTACTGTTGATGTACATCTTCTTGAACTTTATCGAAGCATCGCATTCGTGCGTTGCGACGAACCTGGTGGCCATCTGGACCCCTTCGGCTCCCATGTCCAGGAACTTCTTGATGTCCGCTCCTGTATATATCCCACCTGCTGCGATTACAGGGATCCCCTTGTTGTACTTCTCCCTGTACGGCTTTAACTCATCGATCACCTGGGGAACCAGGTTCTCCAGTGCGTAGGCGGGGTCGTCTATCATCTCCTTGGTGAACCCCAGATGACCTCCCGCCATCGGGCCTTCGACCACGACGGCGTCGGGAACGTGATCGTAGAACCTGGACCAGTACTTGAACATCACGGAGACACCTTTGGGGGAGGATATGATCGGGACGATCTTTGTCTTGGAGGACCTGATATCCTCTATCTTCACGATATCCGGCAACCTGAGCAGGAGTCCGGCTCCGATAAAGATGAAATCCACACCCTCATCGATGGATATCCTCATCATATCATCATAATCCGAAAGGGCCATCATGATGTTGACACCGATGAGCCCGTTGGTGTTCCTTCTCGCTATCCTGATCTCGCGCTGCAGTCCCCTCTTGTTCGCTGTGGCATAATCGTCATGGACATCGGGTTCCATGGAACCTATACCCGCTGTTCCTATTACACCTATACCTCCGGCATCTGCCACTGCTATGGCCAGACCCGAAAGTGAGATCCCGACGCTCATGCCACCCTGGATTATGGGGATCCTGGCGGTCTTCTCACCGATCCTTAACGGCGGCAACTCGTTATGATCCAATGCAGGAACCTCTCGGTCTTGGCAGAACGATCTGCAAGATCAGTTCTTTTAGGATGCCTCAACTAAAATACTATTATTTTATTTCTTCCCTGGATGATATGATAGTTGACCTTGCAGACGATCCTGTTGATGTGTAGATCCGATGTAAACCGGTCTGCACCGCAAACTATATTACCATGCAGACCAATATACCCATGTCGTGGTAAAGATGACAAAGAACAGGGACCTGAAAAGGATCGAGGGAAGGCTCTTTTCGTCATATTTCCAGGATGGGGCCTGGGATGTCATGATCGGGATCATGATGGTCACCATGGCGATGAGGACCTTCATCGACCATTGGACAGTATCCTTGTTCGCGCTTGGCGGCGTTATCTACGTGTTCATCATCAGGAAGTTCCTGACCGTGAAGAGACTTGGATACGCGAGGTTCTCTTCCTCCAGAAAAAAGAAACGGATCACCATGTTCCTGATCATACTGGCAGCGAACATTGTCACACTATGCCTGCTGGTCGCCTCGCTCTTCGGTGCAGATCCTTCCTTTGCTTTGAGAACAGCGGTCATCGCAACATTGGTCATCATTACATTTTCGACCGTTGCATATTGCATGGAGTACTGGAGGTTCTTCATCTGGGGGATCTTCCTTACAGGTTCGATACTCGTGGCCGAGACGTTCGGTCTGGGACCGGGAAGCATTGTGTTCCTGACATTGGGTGTAGTTATCACCCTCACAGGTATCTATTATCTGCTCGGTTTCATCAGAAAATATCCGTTGCCCGGGGGGGACCTGGATTGAAGAACGCCTCACAAAATGCAGTGAACTGGTCCGTGGATGATATCGACCGGATGGTCCACGAACCTGCAAGGTACATGATACTTTCCATACTGTACGTGATCGAAAGCGGGGATTTTCTTTTCATTCAGACCCAGACAGCTCTGACAAAGGGGAACCTTTCATCGCACATCTCCAAACTGGAAGAAGCAGGATATGTCAAGGTCGTGAAGAGGTTCATCGGAAAAAGACCGCATACCATGATCAGGATGACCCAGATCGGAAAGAGAGCGTTCGAGGATTACAGGAGGACCATGTCCCGGATCATCGGGTTTATGTGAATTACGGGCAACTCGAGGGATGGGTATGTTTTGCACAGTTGCACGGTAAAGCTTAAAAACGTTCAATCCAGTATTTAACCGGGGGTCCGTCCTTGGCCGACGGTTTCCCAGAGATGGTAGAGAGCAATGAACGCTGTTCACCAGGGGAAGGAGCGGATGAAAAGGATCTTCAAACCGCTCAGGAACAGGACCTATCTATCGATGTCGGTCATGGGGGTGATGACCATGGTCCTCCTAGCCTCCCTCGGCGTCTTCATGTTCATGGACTTTTCCGGGACCGGGGATCCTGATGACGAAGGCGAGGAGAGAGGCCTCCTTGGGATCGAGATCACATATCTCCCGGACGAACTGAGATCAGGTATCAGGCAGGAAGTGAGAGGTTTGGTGACTGACGATCAGGAACGCCCTGTCCCCGATGCTCTGGTCACCCTCAACTTCACATCCGAGCCGGACGACACCTACAGGACCTCTACAGGTCCGGACGGAAGCTTCACACTTCCCTTCTGGTCACCCGAGACAGAGGTTGACATGATGTATGATTTTGATATAACAGGCTCAAAAAAGGGTTATGTGGCAAAGATCATACCTCTCGAACTCGAGATCGTCACACCGGATGAATGGACCGTAATGATCTACATGAGCGACTGCGACCTGGAGGAGTTCGCTCTGGATGATATCAACGAGATGGAGAGCATACCCGATGGAGATCACCTGAACATCGTGGTCCAGCTGGACCGGTGGGAGAGCTTTTCCCCGAAGGATGACAGGTCGGACGGGAACTGGACCACCGCAAGAAGGTATCTCGTCGAACCGGACACTGATACACGTTCGATAGGCTCCAGGATGCTTTCGGACCTCGGCGAGATCAACACCGCTGACCCCATGCAACTGGTTGATTTCACAACCTGGGCGATGGCGGAATATCCCGCCGAAAGATATGCACTGGTCCTATGGAACCACGGTTCCGGTATCGACGGTATATGCTGGGAGCAGTCGATGGAGGAGGAGGATGTCATCACCATCAACGAGCTTGGAGAGGCCCTTGACAGTATCACCGGGAACCTCGGGAGGCCTCTGGACATCATAGGTTTCGATGCCTGTCTCATGTCCACCATAGAGGTGGCCTACGAGATCGCACCTTATTCCAGGTACATGATAGGTTCCGAGATCACCGAGCCGACGTTCGGATGGGACTACGGTGTATTTGAAGATCTTGTATCGGACCCTTTCCTGACCGAGAAGGAGCTGGCGGACCTGATCATCGAAGGCTATCTGGCCCAGACGGACCGCACATCCTCGAAACGGTCCCTTTCCATGGGCGTACTGGACCTCACCAAAGCGGATGAGACGGTCACCCATCTGGATAACCTCTCCAATGCCATCAACAGTGCGGGATCATCAGAGATCTACAACATGAGGATAGCAAGGAAATATGCCCAGCCCATAAGCAGCGGTTACAGTTCCGACGCCGTTGACCTTATGGACTATGTCGGGAACGTGATCGAGCTCTCCGGAAGCCAGCAGGTTAAAGAGAGTGCAGGGCAGCTTCTTGATTCCCTTGCCGGGATGGTCGTGAGCTTCGACAAGGTTCAGGGTATCAGCGATCTTGAGACCGAAGGACTCAACGGGGTATCGATATATTCCCCCGATTTCAAGGATGTCCTTGACCAGAACGAGGACTACGACGATCTGAAGTTCGCAAGGGATACAAACTGGAAGCAGACGTTGCTTTCCTACTACGAGAACATGGACATCCAGATGGAGGACCGGGTGGTTTCCTTCGAGGACGACTTACTTTCCTGCAAGGCAAGGGACGAGGACGGCGACCTCCTGCCCGATACCATGGTCTTTCAGCTCAGGGTCGTCTCCAAGGTCGAACATGCTGAGGTCTTCCTCGGGATCAACGTTTACAACCTGAGGGGGGACTATGTAAACTCGACGTGGATCGATCTCAATTTAAGCTCCGCCGAAGCGGAGGACCTCATTATCAAGTTCCAGCCAAGAGGAGAGGACAGGGAGCCCGGAATGTACCGGATAGTGGCTTACATGTGTCTCGGGCCCCGTTTCGATCCCATGTCCCTTCAGGACTACACCAGAAGCGGATACAGGTGGCTCGAGATCTATTCATGAAAAGGATACTGCCTTGAAGGCCGAAGCCCCACCATTATCTCGTATCGATGTAACAGGGTTCAGGGGCATGGTATTCTCACGGGTCCTATGATACCTTTATCATTCCCGGGACAATGCCCTGCTCCGAATCCTCCCACTTGACCTCGATGACGCCGTCCATTTCTTTAACCGCCTTGATGAGCTTGAAGACAGGCA
>JAFGJI010000065.1 GCA_016929175.1 Thermoplasmatota archaeon
CATAGGCAACAATCAGGACCCGGACATAGATGGGGATGGATACCCCAATGATGTCGATGCGTACCCTTGGGACGAGTTCAGGTGGAAAGAGGACAAACCCGGAGAGACACTTTGGATCCAGATACTCACACTTTTACTGGTCGTGGTGATCATAATCGCCATCATCATCTTCGTCTATCTGGTCTACAACGGCACCATAGATCTTCCCACCAATGCACCGCCTCCGGTCGATGCCGAGGGAAGGGAGGCCATCTATGAGGAGGGACCCGGAATTGCAAAGCTCCCGCCAAAGAGGTCCGAGATCGAGGACCTTGAGGAGATCGAGAGGATGGGCACCTGCTCGAACTGTGGAGAGCTGGTTTCCCTTGATGATGAAGAATGTCCCAACTGCGGGATCGCATTCGAGGAAGCCAGGGAGGAGGAGGAAGAAGAGTTCGATTTTGATGATATTGATGAGGACTGAAACGGGGCCATGGGGAGTTTCGGGGGTATTCGATCATCCTGTATCCCCTGGGCTCTCGGGCTCCTCTGAAGTGTTCGCATTCCTGATGTTGTTGAGGGTCCTTCTCCAGAGGATGTGCTCCCTAAGCTTGAGGAAGCCCCAAATCACCAGTATGATGATAACAACAAGAATGCCCAGACCGACCCAAAGGTAGATCGGGGCCTTCACCAATTCCTCCACAAGGTCGATGTAGGGTCTGTCCACGTTCAAGGTGAGGGACGCTTCGTTATCCTCCTCCGTTGGTTGACCGTTGTGTTCCGACCACACGTATACCTCTATGAGATAGGCCCCCCTTTCAGATCCGCCATCCACCCGGACCTTCATATCGGTCTCCTTGACCCCGCCCTCGTCAATGTAAACCCTCGGTTCGGAGAATGTCACCTCCAGCCCTTTCTCGGCAAGGAAATCCCTGTTCTTCACGGCCAGGATGAAATGCTCCCCGGAATTTCCCGTATTCTGCATGGTGAGGGGGAATGTCTTTGAGGACCCTATATCCATGTCTCCCGTGGGATCAGGGAAGAATATGGTAACGGAATAGTAAGGAAGCACATCTATCTCACAATGATCCTCCCGAACCTCTCCCTCCGCCCCCCGGTCCGTTCTTGCAGTCCCGCCCAAAACGACGCTGGGATTCAGCGATGCTGAGGTTTTCGGCAGGACCGTGATGTTCGCAATGAAGTCGTAAACCGGGGACGAGGGTGTAAGCCGCACATCGTATTCTTCAAGGACAACGGATACATGCTCAGGTGGGAACTCCAGTTCGATATGCAGGTCCACATATTCGATGAAGAGCCCAATATCGTACATCAATGTGGCACGGCAGTGCATCTGTCCCGTGGAGGTGGCGTTGAAACTTATATCCACCGCTATTCTCTCCTCATCGATCTCCATCATCACGAGATCCATGATCTGCTCCGGTGCATCGGTTCGACCCTCAACAGATCCCAATGGGATCATCAGCCAGGAGATCAGAAGAAATGTCATCATCGGTCTGAAGTTCAGGAACACATGGTAAAATCCCGTCTCCCCCCTTTTAAATTTGCGGAGGGATGACGGCGGGATCGTGCCCCGCAGTCTCATTTGCTGAATGCCCATAGTTTGGACCCGAGGTAGTTGATGATCGTCACGATCATGATAACTCCAACAAGGGCGATCTCGTACAACGGCTGATGATCGAAACCCATGAGATCAACAGCAAGGAACAGGAGAATTGACCTCACGAGGAAAGCAAAGATGGCGACCAGGAAGAAGCGTACATACTGTCCCGAGCTCGAACCTGACCTTGCATCGAACGTCCAGTAGCGGTTCCACACGAAGTTCCAGGTCACTGCATAGATAAAAGAGACCGCCTGGAAGAGATAAAAGAAGCGTATATCCTTGAAAGAGAATAGATCGAACCTGTTATCTCCCAGAAAGAGCAGGAGCAGGGAGACCATACCCAGGTCCACCAGCATGCCGGTCCCGCCGACGAAGAGGAATTTCACCAGCGAGGCAGAACCTGGGTACAGGTAGAGTGTCAGGAGATGCTGGAGGTAGTTTATCATTACCTTGCTGCCAAGCTTTGATTCTCCGATCTCCCTGTTCTTGAAGGTGATCGGAACCTCGGATATCCTCTCGTACCTGCCCTTGACAAGGATCTCCAGCAGGATCTTGTATCCCTTTGCCCTCAGGGGGGCCCCTTTGATCACTCCAGGTTTAAGGGCAAAGAACCCGGACATCGGGTCCGAGCATGAGGTGAGAGGTCGTGCCATCAAGGCCGCGCCCCACGAGATGAAGCGCCTGAGGAAAGGCCAATTCTCGATGCCGCCCTCTTTGGTGTGCCTCGATCCCACGACAACATCGGACCCACCCTCCACAATGGACCGATACATCAGGGGCAGTACATCCACGGGATGGGAGAGGTCAGCATCCATGACAAGATATATATCGCCCCTGGCTTCCCCGAACCCCTGGATGACAGACGGGGAGAGGCCTCTATCACTCTTCCTGACAACACATCTGGCCTGGGGAAATTCACTGGAAAGCTCTTCGACCGCACTGGCGGTCCCGTCCGGAGAATCATCATCCATGACAATGATCTCGTGAGGGATATCCACCTTTCCAAGGACCTCGGCGATCCTCGGAATTATCAAAGGCATGTTCCCTTTCTCATTGTAAGTGGGAATGATAATGGAAAGCATCGGGGACCTGTTTCTGGACATGTTTTCCATTTGCCATGTGTTAGCATGGGGTCGGATATAAAACTTACCGACCTAACCCGGAAACCCTGGCATTATTCATCGTATCCCGGTGTTGACCGGGAGCCTACATCAGTGGATGAAAGGTCCGGTCACGGCTTGCTTTCCGGAGCAGGCGGTGGTTGGTGTTGCGATGCCTTTGGCGGGGGCGGCGGACTCGGTATATGCGGGG
>JAFGJI010000066.1 GCA_016929175.1 Thermoplasmatota archaeon
ATAGTATCCCTGAAGGTCCGTGGTGGTTTGCGTGAAAAGTTCACCCGTCAGGTTGTAGAGCCGCACCTCGGCACCTTCACAGAACTCTCCCTCCTTCGGTCCTTCCAGGTAACGTATGTATCCGAAAATGGGGCCCGCCGTGGGGGGGACATATTCAAAATAGGATAACGCGGGGTCCCAGAAGATGTCCTCTGAAAGGTTAACTCTCAATTCGGACCTCAGGTACCCGCTTCTTGCGCCGCCATCCGTTGCCTCGAACTCCGGTACCGCAGTCAGCGTATAGTTGACCCCCACGGGAAGGCCCTCTATCCTGAAAAGTCCCGTCAGGTTCAGGGTGGCGTTGGCGATCTCGGTCATATCGGGACCGAAGATGTGGATGGTTGCATTGGTGGCGTTTCGCCCCATCATGGGTCCGTCGAGATAGGTGACATATCCTATTATCGTTCTTACCTGGTCGAATATGCCTGTGAGCTCAAGGAGTATGTCATCTGTGGTGTTGGCATCCACTGGGAAATGCAGCAGTTCCCGGGTGTGGTCTCCCGTAAAGGAGACCTCTATCCTGCCTGTTCCGCTTCGGGGGGAAGGGGTGCCCCCTCTCATCTCCCAGGAGAGAAAGGGAAATGGCTCTCCGAACCTGCCGTCCGTTCCGGATACGGGATCGGAGCCTCCGAAGGATGGGGTCGAATAAAGCGCATGTCCATCCGTCGTGACATTCAGTTCAGCACCCTCAAGAGGTTTCATGTACCCGTCCGGTGCCTCCCCGGAGACCATTACACTTCTCATGAAATATGACCTGACGGTGTGTACAGGTTCAGGAAAGTCCATGAGAATATCATCAGGAGATATGTCCATATTGTACATCGAGATGTTCCCGGTCTCCATCATCAAGAACTTCTCCGTATGGATGGAACTTACATCGTAAAGGTCCATGTCTCCTCCCGCAAGGTCGTAGATGGAGGTCCCGCTTCCTCTCAGTTCTATGCTCCCGTGCTTCAGTGTGAGGTCGTCCACATTATCCAGCTCGACGCAGCCTGCCATGGAGCTGTTGCATGAGAACGAGAAATCCTCGATCATGATGTTCGATGATCCCCTGAACCTTACGGCAGCATAGTCTCCGCTCCTGATCGTGATGTTCGTGAGCGAGACATTTTTCACCCCCGACATATAGAGTCCTTCTCCTGTCCCGTTCGAGATGATCTCGATATCGCTCACGGTGACGTTGTTCGTGTCGGATATGACCATAACGCTGATGTACTCTCCTTCTTGGCTGAGAACGAATCCGCTCATGGTCACGTTCTCAGCATCGATCAGCACCACCGACTCAGGGTCCAGGATGAGAATGACCCCCCCTTCGGAAATATTCCCCTTTACGTTTATACCGTCAGTCGAGATGATCATCCCTTCAGTGTAGGTCCCGGGAGCCACGAAGATCGTGTCCCCCTCGGATGCATCTATCAATGCATCCCGTATCCTCGTATAGGTCGAATCCTCCGATGCGACGTACAGTGTCCTTCCAGGAACCCTTGTGGGTGTTGCCATGGTTTCCTGCTCCGGGAAGACAGCAAGCGTTCCCAGGAGCAGGAGCAGGACGAAAAATGCTTGAAGATCGTTCCTCATCGAGCGCCCCCTGTTGCTCTCGAGAAAAGGCATCATCAGGGTATTAACAGTTTTCAATCTCCATGTCCGTGATGATGGCCAAAATGCTTTTCCTGCCCTTTTCCAGGCCTCATATTACCAAACGCCCTTACCATGATCTCCTCCATTGCCGGATGTATGGTCTGGGCCTTTACTATCGGCATGTAATCTCCCTTTTCGGTGTTCATCAGGTAGACCAGGGGTTGTACCATCGAGGTGGCATGCGGGCCTATGGCATGGGCTCCGAGTATTCTCCTGGTCTTCGCGTCCACGATGACCTTAACGAAGCTGCTTCCGTCATCGCCCATGGCGGAACCCTTGATGGCATCGGTGTAGCTTGCCTTGCCGACCATGACCACGGTATCCTTCACCGCTTCCTCCTCCCTCATTCCAACGGAAGCTATCTCCGGGTAGGTGAAGATCGCGTGGGGGACGGCATGCTCGTCCAGCTGCTCCATCTCCTCCTCCGACCTGGCGTTCATATTTTTCCAGGCGACCCCTGCCTCGTAGTTGGCGGTGTGCCGGAACATGTTCCTCCCTATGGCGTCCCCTATCGCATATATACCTTCCATGTTCGTCCTCATGTACCGGTCTATCTTTATCCAACCCTCTCCGACGGTCTCGATCCCGCTTTTCTCGGGTTGAAAGATATCGGCATTGGATCTCCTACCCACTGCCACCATGATCTCCTTTGCCCTGATCCTGTACTGCTTTCCCGTCGACCGGTCCTTTGCGACGACGTACTTCTCACCGTCCTCCGTTCCCGCTTTGAGGACCTCGTGGTCCGTGTAGATTTTCATCCGCATCGACAGCCTTCTCTTGAGCTCTTCGGAGATCTCAGGCTCCTCCTGGGGGACGAGATACTTGTTCCTGCCGATGATCTTCACGGTTGTGCCAATTGCGTCGAAGAAATGACCGAACTCGGCGGCAATGTACCCGCCCCCTATGATTGTCATGCTCTCGGGAGGTTTTTTCACCTCCAGAGCGCTGGTGCTCGTGAGGTATCCTGCCTCTTCAAGACCGGGGATCCGCGGTATTAACTCCCTCGAACCTGCCGCTATCAGTATCTTCGGGGCGGTGATCCTCTCTCCGTTGACCTCGAGGACCTTATCTCCCACGAACTTCCCGCTTTCATTGTAGAAGTCGAGCCCTTTCCCCCAGGCGGCTTTAATGCTCTTAGTCATGTTCGAGACGTCCCCGTCCACGAGTTCGTGCATCCTCTTCATTATGAGAGTGAGATCGACCTTTTCGATCTTGGCTTGTATCCCGACATTCATTGCTTCCCTGAGGATCTGGACCACGTCCGCTGGATAGAGGATCATCTTCGTGGGGATACACCCCCTGTTCAAACATGTCCCGCCCAGGGGCCCGTTGTCGAGGACCGCTACCCTCATTCCCTGCTGGTATGCATCCGATGCGACATTGAGGCCCGCTCCCGACCCTATGACGATGAGATCGTATTCCTTCATTTTCATTCCTTCTTGAGATCAAAAGACCATATCCTTCATATTATCTATTCGGGACCCCTGAAATGTCGATGTTGTCAGAGCCTGAGCATCCACCGGATGATCTTCACTGTTAACCCGCGGCCCCCCGGCAGGAGGTCCCTGAAAAGAAGCGCGGAGGGTATCCCGAAGGCGATGCCCGCCGCCAGGAGATCATATCTCTCCATCCAGATGCAAAGTAATGTCCCCCCCATGTGTGCCAGTACTACGAAGGTCTCGGGATACCATCTCAGGAAGGACCTTTTGATATGTTCCATCACCATGAGAACCACGCCTCCGTGAGAAGATATGTGGCAAGGACCATGACGAGGAGTGTGCCGTATGCAATCACTATACCGGCGGCCATCCCGAGCTCTTTCGTGGCAAGGTGGGCTTTAAGGCCGTCTATGTCCGACCAAACAGCAACGAAGCCTCCCACAGCCATGAACCATGCGGTGTAATTTGCGAGCGGGACCCCGAACCACTGGCCTTCCGCCCATCTCCACAGTCCGTAGGCGACGAAGATAGCGTCAATGCCGACATCGATGGAGACGGCTAGTACGCCTGCCAGAAGGCCTTTCTCGAGCTTTTTCAGGCTTTTTAGGTGTTCGTTCTCCTCTATGAGGTGGACGCATACGTATATCACCGCGGTCCAGCAGAAGGGTACCGCCATCATCGTGTTGTGGAACCTTATCCAGGCGTTGGGGTTGTATTCGTAGTAGCCTGAGAAGGTGACGGTGATCTCTTCCAGGATGACCCCGTATATCAGTGCGAACATGAAAAAGAGGAGCGCTCTCTTTTGGTCCCATTTGATGTATGCGTGCAGGAATGAGAGCAGCATGAAGGCGAGGCAGGCGAACTCGAAAAGGTGCAGGATGACGAGCCTGTCCCCGTGGCCCCCCCATCCTTCGTCCGGCCCCCTGGTATGAACGAACCTGGAAAGGATGAACATGAATGCTGTCAGCAGTAATACAATAATAACCAACCTCGGGGTACGTTTACCGTCGATCCATCCACCTCTGCCAAGTGGAGTCGGGTCCCCCATGTCGTCTTTAAAACGTTCCTGTATAATATAGGATTGTACAGATAATGACCATGAAGGTTACTCGGGGTCATCGAAACCTCGGATCTTCGAAAAAGGATCATTGATCGATTTCGGGGTCCCATGTCATTATGGCAAAACGTTCCCACAAAGTGTCCGCCAAAGGATATTGGAAGGCGCGGTAGTAATGGATCATGTGTTTTGATGGAATTCTTATAATGACATAAGTTTCAGGGGGAGCAATCATTTTATGGTCGGAATGACATGTCCGGAACAACGGGACGGGGAGTATTTGTCCACTGAAATTGA
>JAFGJI010000067.1 GCA_016929175.1 Thermoplasmatota archaeon
GCGTTCTCATCCGAAAGGACCTTCGATGTTTGCAGGATATCGTTCATTCCGTTACCCCCTTGCTTCTGTGCATACATGTACATACATGAATATATATGTTTCGTTCTGAACATACACCATCATGTATGTAAATATGTGTTGGCCGATGGTTTCTTTGATATGAAGGCCTTTTTAGGGATATGGAAGAAGGGCCTGTTCCCCGCTTTGTCTGTGATGAGATGCTGAAGAGATTGGCCAGATGGCTGCGGATCATGGGCCATGATGTGGTAGATCCGACCGTCAGAAATGATGGAGAATTGATAAGGATCACCGCGTCAGAGAATAGGGTACTATTGACAAGGGATAGGGATCTCTCGAACAACAGGACCGTCCAGGCTCATAGGATCGTATCGGATGACCTCGACATCCAGCTGACAGAGTTCATAGCACGATACCCGCCAGAAAGGTTCCGCCCTGGACCGACAAGGTGTCCGGTATGCAATGGCATCCTGAGGGTCAAAAGGACCTGTATCATGGAAAGTGAATGGGAGCCTATGGTCCCCGTTCCTGCCGATATCCTTGCCGATCATGATATTGTCTATGAATGCGAGCTGTGCAATAAGGTCTACTGGACCGGGTCACATTGGGCGGGGATAATGGAACGTCTCGAACATATCGGATTCAAACCCAGGTTGCCCGAACAACCGTGATGCCTGACCACAAGTTTATTCTATAAAGTAAGTTTAAACTGTTTTCAGTTCTCGGGGAAATCCAATAATGCTCGTCAACGAAACAGATTACAGGGAGATCTATTCCAAGCTGAACAAATATACGGACATCGAAAAGCTGTGGAGGAAGGATAAGAGCCATCCCTGGGAGTTCTATCTTGTGATCTACACCCAGAAGAAAATAAGGGAGGTCACTTCCAATTATCAGAAAGTGAGGTCCAAACTTCCTCAACTGGTGGGGAGGTGGGAGTCTGGCCGAACCCTTCTCGAGATATCGAGGGAGATCGACTTCTCACCGGTCATGACGGCCTACCTGATATTGACCAGTCAGGATGAGTGGGGAAAGAATTCCTTCAGAAAAATGATCAATGACCCGCGTTCGATCGTCAACCCGAGGCTGAAGAAGGAGCTCATCGAGGTAAGGGATAATGATCCCATATATTCGCCTGAAGGGAACATGGTACAGAGAAGAAGAGGCTTGAAGGGGGAGTCCCGGATGAAGGCGTGGCTGGATGAAAATGGTGTTCCATACAAGAGGGAAGAGGACCTCCGTTCCGAAGGGGGAAAGACCCCGGATTTCCTTCTGGAGAGGAAGATATACCTGCGCGGTGAAGAGGTAAACTGGATAGAATCCAAAGCTTCCTTCGGCGACCTCAGGGAGGTCCGGAAGAATCTCAAGAACCAGCTTCATTCCTACAGGGAGCTTTTCGGACCCGGCATGGTCGTGTACTGGTTCGGGATCGTGGACGACCTTCCGGTGGAGGAGGGGATCATAGTGGAGACCGAAGAGGTCCTTGAGGACCACTGGGACATCGAATGATCATGTCCCGTACTCCGAAGCGATCATCGTGAACATTGAATGGAGTGTCCTTCCCCTTGAGAGGAAAACTGTTCCCTCCTTCAGAGGATTTTGCTCCTTCCACTTTTGAAGAATGCCTATATTGAAGGAGATACGTTCCTCCAGCAGTTCCGGACGGCTGTCCGGGTAAAGGTCCCCGGACGAGTGAAAGAGCACATGGTCCTCGCGGAATGCTTCGAAGGCGAACCAGAAAAGCTCGCATCTCTCATCCACCTCTCCATTACCGGAGAGGATGAAGGTCCGCCTCACCGGATCGTAGTTCACGATGGAGACCACACCCGAAGCGGGATCCCTCGATGAGGCCATAAGGTCCCTGAAATAATAGAAACCGTCAATGGACCTGACAGCCAGGGATGACCCGTCGGGAACCTTTACACCTTTGGACGCCAGGTCTCTCAGGTTCTTGGATAACCTTTCCATCAATATCGGGTCCGGCGGTCTGACAGCCACCTTGACCCCGCCTATCCTGGAACCAAGAGGCGTATCCCCGGATAGTCCCGAGGAAGCATCCATTCCATTCTTGTCCTGGTCCATCACTCTCCTCCCTTCAAGAGCATTTTGAATAATAGCATGAAAGGCAAACAGAGCATCCATCCTGGTAAATGAGTGGATTCCCGCAATCTGGACATACGCCAACCACCATGCCATCACTGCTTTCCTGTCCTTCATGGTCCAGCATATCATTCGAGTAATAGTCCAGCGAGGGGGAGGTGGTAAGTTCCTCTCCAATGGAAGGAGGTTTTCCTTCCAGATATCTTTCCAAGGCCTTTCCTATACCATCGGGACAGGATAGGACCGCCTCCTCGGACATGCCAACCGGTCCCATCTTGGGATTCGGGCACCTTATCCCCTTCAGCTGCTTGACTATCTGGTAGGGGTCGATGCCCGATCTCATGCCCAATGATACCAATCTGGCCAGGGCTTCGATCTGGGCCGCAGCGCAGCCTCCTGTCTTGCCCAGGTTGGCAAACAGCTCGAAAGGACCAAACCGGTCACGGTTGACCGTAACATAGAGAGCGCCACAACCCGTATCCAGCCTTCCGGTTATCCCGTGGATCAGTTTTGGTCTTTCCCTCGGTTTGATAACGCCTGTATCCATTCCGGTCTTCTTCTTCTTGATGGTCGAGAGCACCTGCTCCTCCCGGCTCCCGTCGCGATATATGGTTACGCCCTTGCATCCGAGCTCGTAGGCCATCATATAGACCTTTTTAACATCCTCTATGGAAGCTTCATTTGGGAAGTTCACGGTCTTCGATACGGCATTATCCGTATGGTTCTGGAAGGCGGCCTGCATCCGGATGTGCCATTCCGGTGTCACATCATGAGCGGTCGTGAATGTCCTCTGGTGTTCCTCCGGGATGCCGCTCATACCCCTCACTGTTCCTTTGTCCGAGATCCTGGCCATCAGGTCCTCAGAGTAATAGCCACTCTTCTGGGCAACCTCCCTGAAGTAGGAATGGATCTCGATAAGCTTGTCCTGGTCCATTACATTCCGCTTGAATACAAGTGCAAAGAGCGGTTCAACACCGGATGACGCTCCCGCAATTATCGATATCGTTCCGGTGGGGGCTATCGTGGTCACTGTCGCATTCCTCAAAGGAGGCTCCTTGTTGAGTTCGAAATTGGAGCCCTTGAAGTTCGGGAAAGGACCTCTTTTGGAGGCCATTTCCCTGGACATTCCGATCGCTTCCTTCCTTATGAAGGCCATGACCTTTCCGGCAAGTTCGACTGCCTTTTCGGAATCGTACGGGATGCCCAATTTGAAAAGAAGGTCAGCCCAACCCATGATACCAAGTCCTATTTTCCGGTTGGCCTGGGTATTATCGGCGATCTCCGGAAGCGGGAAGTTGTTCATGTCAATGACATTGTCAAGAAAATGCACTGATGTCCTGACGACCCTCTTCAAGCGCTCCCAGTCCAGAACTCCCTTCTTGTTTATCATCAGGGATAGGTTGATCGATCCAAGGTTGCAGGATTCGAAGGGAAGCAGGGGCTGTTCTCCGCAGGGATTCGTTGACTCGATATCTCCCATGTGTGGTGTGGGATTGTCCCTGTTTATCCGGTCTATGAAAATGATCCCTGGCTCGCCATTCTTATGGGCCTGTTTCACTATCATATCGAATATTTCAACAGCCTTTTCGGTTCCTGCAACCTCACCCGACCTTGGATTGACGAGTTCATAGGCTCCTTCGGAGAAAAGAGCTTCCATGAACCGGTCGGTCAATGCAACCGAGATGTTGAAGTTGTTCAGCTTCTTGTTATCATCCTTTGCCATTATAAAATCCCTGATATCTGGATGGTCCACTCTCAGAATGGCCATGTTCGCTCCTCTTCTGGTCCCACCCTGTTTTATCACATCGGTGGCCGAGTCAAATACCTGCATGAAAGATATGGGGCCGGAGGATACACCCTTTGTTGATTTCACAAGATCGTTCTTTGGCCGTATCCTTGAAAAGGAGAATCCTGTGCCCCCTCCGGACTTATGTATCATTGCAGTGTACTTGACGGTATCGAAGATCTCGGGGAGTGAATCATTTATTGGAAGTACGAAGCATGCGGATAGTTGCTGCAGTTCACGTCCGGCGTTCATTAGAGTGGGTGAATTGGGCATAAACTCGAGCGAGCTCATCAGATCGTAGAACTCCATTGCGGTTTTTTCAACATCATCCGGACCACTCCCATAATTTCGGTCTGCTTGTGCAATGTTGACGGCGACCCTGGAGAACAGCAGTTTGGGGGTTTCCACGACGTTGCCATCATCGTCCTTTTTAAAATATCTCTTTTTGAGCACGGTCATGGCATTTTTTGTAAGTTGGGGTTCCTCAAGCTCCTCGATGTTCATGTTCATGTCTCCCTGGTGAATTCGATGTTCATTTCAGAGTATTCGAGGATCCCCGGGCGGTCATCGGGCGTAGATGCTGATATATCAGGGATGGCGACACCCGAAAAAAACCATTCCTCGAACCTTGACTAACATCCCCTGAGCGGTAGGAGCGATTGAAGTCTCAGGCCGTTATAAGGATTGTCATGAGTGGACTAAAAGTATCGGAACGCGCGTTAAAGGTCCAGACATTCCCATGGTATCCATGATTATACCACTTGATGATTAATATAAAAAGGGTTTAATAGTCTTATACCCAGTCGAGAGTTACCAAGAGGCTTTCAAATGTTCCCGGTCCGCGAGAGGGTAAAAACGAAATACA
>JAFGJI010000068.1 GCA_016929175.1 Thermoplasmatota archaeon
AGTGTATGTGGGTGACGAGATAGATTTAATCTTGAATGCGGATGACAACATCGGAATAGTGTCCTACTTGTGGACAGGTTCCCCCATAGACGTCAGCGGGAACAGATTGTCGGGCATACTCGAGGAAGTTGGTGAGTATATAATCCATGTAATTGTGAAGGACGGGGAGGGGAATTCGAACACCACCACTTTCACTCTGACCGTTCTCCCGATTGACCATGACGATGACGGTGACGGCATCCCCGACCTTGTTGAGATAGAGTTCGGTCTGGACCCGAATGATGGGTCCGATGCAGTAGGTGACCTCGACGCTGACGGGCTCTCCAATCTCAGAGAATACGAACTGGGAACTAAGATGAATGATGATGATTCGGACGGAGACGGTTTTTCGGACGGATACGAGGTCGAGAACGGTTTCGATCCCCTTGATCCATTATCGGGTAAAGATATCGAGGGACCTGAAGAGGAAGGTTCCAATTCCTGGATATGGGTAGTTGTGGTCATTGTTGTGGTGCTGCTGATAGTGGCTGCGATCGTTGTGTTCCTGTTCATGGGGAAGAAGAAGGAGGAACCGGATGAAATTGTATCGGAGGAGCAGGCAACCGAAACAGATCAAAAAGAAGGTGATACACCTCAATTATCCCCTCCGCCCGAAGTAAAACCTGAGCTTCCTCCGCCATCATCACAGACTCCTCAAAAACCAGAACTTCCAGCAGCTCCCGCTACGACAGGAACAATCGAGGAACATCCCAAACCACCTACCACATGATACTGTGTCGTAAGTTACTTCGACATCACCATCCCTTTGAAAGGAAGTTAGCTATAGGTCTTCACTCGTTGTTCATACGGACGTTATCATTTTCAGAAGGATTACGATAACTGTAATATAACCTTGAGCAATATTAATGCTCATCAAAGAGATGTATACCATGTCCAGAAGGGAGAGATCTCACCCGAAAGAAGGGGATTGGGTGGTTTTAAAGGGAGACGATATCATCGCCTGTGATAATGATCCCAGGAGACTGATGGAGTTGATCATCAGCATCAATGATGATGAGCTATTATTGTCCAAACAGCCTTCTTCAAGTCATTGTTACTATTATGTTCAAAAGGACCCCATCATGGTTTGACATGGACCCCTTTTCCTGAAATGATCATAACAGATGACCTGCAAGACCATAATCAAAAGAATAAAGTAATACAAAAAGTATTACATAGTGTGATCGGATGGTCTACGTGACGATAAAGAGGGTCGGAAACAGTCTGGGAGTGGTACTTCCAAATGGTTTCGTGAGACAGAACGAATTTAGCGAGAACGAGATAGTGGAGATCGAGGTGAGGAGGATGAACGAGCCATTGAAGGCCCTTTTCGGAACCCTTGAGCGAAGGAGGAGCGGTCAGGAAATAAAGGATGAGCTCAGGGAAGGGTGGGGGGAGTGAACGCTTTCTTCTTCGATACCTATGCTCTGGTCGAGCTCTTTTACGGCAATGAGAATTATCGACCCTATCTTGAGGCAGAAGTGGTCACCACCAAGTTGAATCTCATGGAAATGCATTACCATCTCCTGAAGGAACACGGCGAAGAGGTCGCTGACAGATATTATGATATCAACCTTCGATATGTGGTTGATATCGAAGACAACGATGTAAAGAACGGGATGAGATACAAACTCGAGCAGAGGAAGAATTGGAGCATCTCATATGTTGATGCGGTGGGGTACGTTATATCAAAGCGTTTGAAGATCAAATTCCTGACCGGAGACAGGGCATTCGAAGGTATCCCTAACGTCGAGTACGTGAAATGAGAGACGCCTTTTCACTTCCTCGATGGGAACGGAATACTGGTCTTTATATCGAAATCAAGGTCCCTTCCAGCAAGTGGGATCTTAACCGGCCTTTTCTCGAGGGCCGAGATATGCGCCGCCTGCATGACCTCGACCGTGAGCCTTCCCTCCGCCGCCGAGACCTTCGCTTCCTTGCCGTCCCGAAGAACATCGATGACATTCTGAAGGACCTTGTCATGATTTGACATGGACCCCTGATAGCCTCCCTTGTATGTGTTCGGGGGCCCCCCCGGAGGTATCTCCGGTCTCTCCACCTCTTCCACATTCCATTCGGAGAGTTCGTTGAGGTACTTCCCCCCGACCTTTACGGACCCCTTCGTCCCGAGCACCGTTATGGAGCCTTCGAGGTTCTTCTGGTAAGTTGCAGTCGTATAGTTCATCACGGCCATGGAGCCGTTCTCGAACAGGACCTTGATGGACCCCAGGTCCTCTGTTTCTATGTAAGGATGGTCGATGTTCGTCATTGTCGCCTCGACCGAAACGGGCCTCTTTGACAACCACAGTATCAGGTCCACGAAATGGGAGCTCTGCGTGAAGAGTGCTCCGCCATCAAGGGAAAGGGTCCCCCTCCAATCCTCATCATCGTAGTAGGACCTCCTCCTGTTCCAGAAGACATCCGATATTATGAGAAAAAGATCCCCGAGCTTTCCGGAATCAAGGACCTCTTTCAGAGCGGCGACAGGGGGATTGTAGCGGTTCTGCTTGACCAGGAAATACTTCATCCCGGTCCTTTTCTGGGTCCTTATGACATCGTCGGCCTCTTTCAGGTTGAGAGCCATGGGCTTCTCCGAGATCGCATTTTTCCCGGCCTCCATGGCCGCCACCGACATTTCAGCATGAAGACCGGAAGGGGTGCAGATGTCAACGACATCCACATCCCTATCTTTCAGGACATCCTCGAACCGTGTCGTATATGAGCAGTCTGCCTCCCTGGCTCCCTCCCGTGCCCTGGCCTCATCGGTATCGCATACGAGGGTTATCTCTGCCCCATCAAGCTCCTTGAGGAACTTTACATGCCTGCTCCCGATGTTGCCGTAGCCCACCACTGCAAACCTTACACTGTCCATGTTCTTTCCCGTGGGTTGAAGGATGGCGCTGTATAAAAAAACATTCTATGAATACAGGCTCAGGAGCTTTATCGCCTCGACCTCGACCGAAAGCTCCTCCTGCACCCCCTTCCTTCCCCTTGCACCCATCTCCTTCCTTTTTACGGGATCATCGAGGAGCTCCGTAATGGTCCCTGCTATGCCATCAGGTTCCTGCTTCACATACACCCCGTTGTCCCATTTCAGAAGGTCCTTCATGTTGGGCTCATCGAAAAGTACAAGAGGGAGCCGGCATCCCATGGCCTCCCTGATGGTTATGGAAGCTTTTCCCCAGAGACCCAGGTCCGCGGCGCAGTAGAGGTCTGCCAGTTCCTCCGATCTCTTGAATCCAAGGAACCGAACCCTCGGTCCTGCCTTCTTCCTGAGCATACCCAGATACTTGTCGTCCCCCTGACCGACTATGATGAAGGTGATGTCGTGCCGGTCCATCAGGTTGACGGCCCCGATGAAATGTTCGATCTTCTTTGCACTGTCCAGCCTCCCCGCCGTTATCAGCAGGTGCTCATCCTTTTCGATACCCAGTTCCTTCCGGGTCCGCTCCCTGGCGTCCTTCCTGAAGGAGAACCTCCGATGATCGACACCAAGCGGGATCAGATGCGCCCTGTCGTAATGGTAGAAGTCCTTCAGGAAATCCACTGTTTCCTCGCAGATGGCAACGACCTCGTCAGCTTTCCTGAGAGATCTCCTGGCGATGGGGGCCCTCAGCAGCCTGTATTCCATGTCCAGGAGAAAATTCCGAAATGTCCTGGCCTGATCATAAGTTGTCGAATAACCGTGCTCGTCGACTATCAGTTTGTATCCAAGCTTCCCCTTTGCCTTCGAAGCGCACCGGGTCCCCCATGTCCAGAGATTATGGGCATGTACAACCTCAGGTCTTATCCTGGCAAGTTCTTCCTCTATACCTTTGTATACTATCATATCGTAGAGTATCTCGAAGGATGTCCTGAGTCGATGTACCGTGAATCCCTCCATTCTCTCGACACCGACGGGACGTTTCCGGTCCTTGTAGGGGGAACCGATGTCCGAGAGCATCTTATCAACGTTCTTGAAGGGGAATATCCGGTCCGACGTTATCACGTGGACCTCGTGTCCAAGGGCGGCCTGCTCCCTTGCCGAGAAGTACTCCTCGTACCCGAACTCGGGCTGGAAATACGATACCACATGTGCGATCCTCAACAGCCACACCTCTCAGGGTTTGAAACCCTTTACTGACATGATAATGTGCTTGAGTTCCTCTTCGGAGAGCAGAGGATGCATCGGCAGGGATAGTATCTCGCCAACGATCCTCTCGGTGACCGGAAGCTTTGGGGCTTCCCTGAAATATGGCATCCTGTGGGCCGGTATCGGATAATGGACACCCGTGGAGATGCCGCTGGACGATAGGTGCCTGGCCAGTCCGTCCCTGTCGGAGAGCCTTACGACATAGAGATAGTAGACATGGCGGGCCCATTCTTTCTCGACAGGGGTGGTCAGCCATTCAATGCCCTCCAGTTCCTCGTTGTATATCCGGGCGATCTCCCTTCTCCTCTCGATCCATCCGTTCATGTGCTTCAGCTGCACCAGGCCCACTGCGGCCTGTATCTCCGGAAGCCTGAAGTTGAATCCCGGCATTGATGAGACATCCCTCTCGCCTTCATACCGGCCGTGGTTCCTCAAAGCTTTCAGGACCCCGGCAAGTTCCCCGTCCCCGCAAGTGATCATACCACCTTCTCCTGCAACGGTCACGACCTTGGACGGGAAGAAGGAATAGCATGTCATGTCGCCGATCGCCCCCACATCCGCGCCCCTGAACCTTGCACCGTGGGCCTGTGCGGCATCTCCTATTAGGGCGATCTCCTTTTCAACCGCGAGCTCCTCCAGGATATCCATACGGGCAGGATGTCCGTAGATGTGGACCGGCAGTATGGCAGCCGTCCTTTCATTGATCGCATCCCTTGCAGTCTCGACATCAATGGTGAACGTTTCCGGGTCGATATCCACGAACCTCGGAACGGCCCCGAAATGATGGAACCCGTTGATGGTCGCTATGAACGTGTGGGAGGGCACTATGACCTCGTCACCCTTGCCGATGCCGAGAGCCCTGAATGCAAGCATGAGGGCGGTCGATCCGGAAGAGCAGCTTACCGAGAACGGTGCGCCTATAAGTTCGGAGAACATGGTTTCGAGCTCATCCGCCCTGGGTCCCTTCACGTAACGCCCGCTCTCGAGGACCTCGATGACCGCCTGCCTGGTCTCGTCGTCCACGAACATCCTGTTCAACGGCACATTCATTCGAACCATTCCTCCCTGATATCATCCACATGCACGAAGATGACGCCCGCAGTCTCCGCGCACCTTCTATCGATATCGGAATTACCTATAAAAACAGCTTCCCCGGGCACCTTCCCGTGTGCTCTCAATATCAGTTCGACCCCCTGCGGGTCCGGTTTGGCCCTTTCAACGTTGTCTATTCCCAGGATCGGGAATAGACCCCAATGACCAAGGACCTTCTCGAGCGTGTTGCTCGTGTTGAGGGACAGTACCGCAGCCGGTTTTCCCCGGGCCAGCCTCCACCGTACAGCTTTGACACCCTGTGATATCATCGTGATATTGCTAAGCCCTTCCTCCTCCATCTCTGCCTGGGCCTCGACCAGCCTCTCCTTGGCACGGTAGACCTGCTCCGACCACCTGTAGGCTTCCACAAGGGAGCCGAACATCCCTATGTGGCCGTATTCCCTGGAGATCCAGGACAGCCTCTCGTAAACCCTTGCCCAGTCCACGTTCAAACGGAACAGCGTCCCGTCGAGATCGAATATGGCAACAACTGCTTCCTTCACAAGTTTCTCAGGTCCCATACCGCCTCCCTCATATCTCCTTGAGGACCCCGGAGCTCTCCCGGTACTTCTTATCGCAGTCGCCGCAGTAATGCTCCTTCCCCAACGGTTTAAGCGGCAGCCCGCAGGAACAGACCCATCCGATCTTTCTGGCAGGGCTCCCGAGGTACAATCCCTGCGGGATCGTGTCCCTGACGACAAGGGCTCCTGCTCCGATAAGACCACCCGGCCCTATATGGACGCCGGGGAGTATGGTCGAGTTCGCTCCGACCCTGGCATTCCTTCCGATGGTGGGGCCGTCCAGGGTGGATTTGGCAAGTCTGGTCTTTGGATACCTCGAATTGGTAAGGACCACGTTCGGACCGAGCCAGCACCCTTCCTCCAGCACCGAGTACTCGGGCACGAATACCTGGGAATGTATCCTTACACCATTTTCTATCTTCACATGGTGCTCGATCACGGACAGGGTGCCGATGCTCACATCGTTCCCGATATCGTTGAATTCCCGGATATTGACCTTGTTTCCGGTCTCAAGATCGTTCCCGATGGTATTTCCCGCATAGATCACGGTATGCGACCTTATCAGGGCCCGGTCCCCGATGACCGTTTCCGGATACGGTTCGTCCCCTCTGACCGGAGCCCCGATCACCGCGAAATCCTCGACGATACATTCCAGGCCCATTCTAACATGATCATGGACCAGGGCTGTCCTGCTGATCTTCTTCATGTTCTGCCTCCCTTTTTCAGAGATATTCCTCGATCTTCCTTGCGGCTGTCATGGGATGGTGGACCTTCAGGGCATATCTTCTGGAGGCCTCACCGATCCCCGGGAGTTCCTCCCTCCTGGCCCAAAGGTCCATCAAGGTGCTCCCGAACTCTTCCGGTCCCGACGGGATGATGGGTATGTCCTCGGGATACAGTGACCTATCAATATTGCATATTGTCGGGATCTCCCTGACCATCGCCTCGATGGAAACGACCCCGTGAATATCGTAGTCGGGGGACATCCAGTCAACGCAAATATGGGCGTTCTCGAGCCTTTTCATGGCCTCATCCACGCAAACCCCCTCGATGATGTCAAGTTCGATCCTTGCGCCGAGACCTCTTGCCTGTTCCACTCCACTTACAACGTTCTCGGTTCCCTTGACCCACCTTCTGGTAGGCATGTGTGCGACGCGAAGCGGGGTATCTTCGGATAGTCCGTCCATCCTTGAAGTCCAATCAACGGGTGAAACCCCGTCCACCATGACCGGATTGGGAATGTGTATGAGCTCCCTGTCCCCCACGTTCCCCTTGTAGCGAAAAAGGTCCGGAGTGGAAATGAACAACCTCTCGCAGATGAAATGGAATGACGTCTGGATGTTCTCCCTGAGCTCCGACCCGTGATAGTGGGCGAAGAACCTCTTGTTGACGGCTTTCAAGGGCAGCAGACCGGCCCCGGATATGCCAATACCACCATGAACGTGGATGAGGTCGTAGTCCGGTGCCATTTTCAACAGTTTCAGGAAGATGTCCTTCACACCTTTTGCTTCCCTGTCCGGCGGCCTCTGAACCTCCTTTCTAACGGCGAGGAGATCGGAAGTGTGTCCCAGCTCCCGCTGGGCTCTGGAGAGCAGGTATCCCACGGATGCCTGGTTGTTCACATGCAGTATCCTCATCCTGGAGGTTAATGGACTGCCCTATCATAATGTTATTGGAGGCAGGAAGTACCTGTGTAAGTATAGGTAAATTTGTTATCCAACCTAGGCCATCGGACCCCATGGAGCATGTTCTTCTCAAGGGCAGCATACTGTATCCCGAAGGATGGAGCGAGGGCTCCGTCCTCCTCGAGGGGGGAAGGATACTGGACCGCTCCGATTCTCAAGGACCGGACCTGACCGCGGGGGTTGAGTACGAAGGTCTGATATGCCCCGGTCTTCTGGACATGCATACACATCTCGGGGACCACGGAGCAAGGGGGACGCTTCCCGGATCCCTCGTTGAAGCGGTCCTTCCCGGCGGTGTAAAGCAAAGGTATCTCTCTTCCGCTTCCGTGGAGGAGAAACTGTCATCCATCAGGGCATCCATCGACGAGCTGCATCCGGGGGTCACACTGGTCCTGGATTACAGGGAGGAAGGACTTTTCGGGCTCGAGCTGCTGTCCAGAGCACTATCATCGGGCGGACCGATGGTATGCCCTCTAACTCGTTTGATACCAGGTGAAGGTCCGGAAGACCTCCTGAAGAGGAGCTTCGGGATAGGACAGCCGTCACTCACAGGTGGTCTTGTAAAGCTGAGGGAGCTGGCGAAAGCCAGGAACAAGCTATTCAGCATGCACGCATCCGAACTGTTCCGGGAGGATATCGAGATGATCCTCGAACTCCATCCTGACCATCTCGTCCATATGATCTCGGGCACGGAAGATGACTGGTCGGCGCTGTCGGATGCGTGCATCCCGGTCACGGTCTGCCCGCGTTCGAACCTTGCGTACAACCTGCAGACACCCCTTCCCGAAATGCAGAAAAGCGGTCTGAGCCTTTCTCTCGGAACGGACAATGCACTTTCCTGCAGGCAGGATATGTTCAGGGAAATGGAGGCAGCATGGTTCCTGATGAGGAGAAGCACAATGGAGGGATCCGAGGCATCAAGGGCAGTTTTTGAAATGGCCGTCGGAAAGACAATGAGAGATCGTCATATCATGGAACTGCTTCCCGAATGGACCAGATGGTGGGAGGCTGGATGGCCCAAACCTGGTGACCCGGGGCATCTGTTCATCATGAAGAGGCCGGGAGGCTCCCTCTGGGAAAAGGACCCTTTCTCACACATCGTCAGGTTCACGGACAGGTCCTCTGTCCTGAATACCCCGGACCCTCTTTTAAAGGGTGGTCCCGTTCCTCCTCGCAATCCTTTAATATGAAACCTTTCATGTGTTAATCCGAACCAGCATCTGGAGGCATGGATATGAACGTATCCGATATAATGGTCAAGGACCCTATCAAAGCAGAGCTGCCCATCACCAGGGAAGAGGTTCTTTCACTCCTTGTCAAGCATAAAAGGACAGGCATGCCCGTGGTGGATTCGGATGGCAGGGTGCTTGGTGTCATCACCCGCAAGGATATTTTCGAGAACCCGGGAGAGGAGCAGGTGGCCGTGATCATGGAATGGGATGTTCCAACGGTATCTCCGTCCGCGACGGTCGAAAAGGCTGCCAGGACCATGTGGGAGGAGAATGCGAGAAGGCTTCCAGTTGTCAAGAAGAACGAGCTGGTGGGTCTCCTTACGCCATCCGATCTGCTGAGGGTCATCGAGAAGAACAGGATCGAGAAACCTGTTGAGGAGTTCATATCCAAACCCACGGTGTGTATTTACAAGAAAACACCTGCGAACGTTGCGGCCATGATGATCAACCTCTCCAAGGTCTACGCCCTCCCCGTCCTCGATGAGGGAGGAAAGATCTGCGGTCTCGTGACAGACAGGGACCTCTTCGATTTCAAGTTCCTCGGTGAGAACATTACCCTGACGACGCTCGGTATATCCGAGGACGAGGATTCGTGGACCTGGGAAGGCCTCCGCAATGTCATGAACCTTTACTATCAGGAGGCCAAGATCCAGCTGCCGAGCGATCCGATAGAGGAGTTCATGGCAAAGGACCTCAGCACCGTATATCGGCTATCCCCGGTCTGGGAAGCGGCAAAGCTGATGAGGTTGAAGGACTTCGACCAGGTGCCGATCGTGGACAAGGAGGACAACCTGTTCGCGATGGTCTATGACATGGACCTGATGAAGAGCCTTTTCGAATGAGGTGCGATCATGGGGGATCTCATCTCCGAAAGAAGCCTTCGGGGAGCAGCGGTTTCCATCATCGGCAGGGACATCGAGATCATTGAAAGCGTCGTTTCCACCAATGACATAGCCCGACAGAGGGCGGAAAAGGGTTGCAGGGAAGGTTTGATCGTTCTCGCCAGAACACAGACCGGTGGCAGGGGGAGAATGGGAAGAAGGTTCCACTCACCGGAGGGCGGGCTCTACATGTCGCTCGTTCTCAGACCTTCCCTGCCCCCGCAGGAGATATCCTTACTCCCGCTTCTTGCGGGACTTGCGGTATCGAAATCCATATCCGCGACAATTTTGCTGCCCACCACCTTGAAATGGCCCAACGATGTACTTCTGGATGGAAGGAAGGTATCAGGCATACTGGTGGAATCTTCCATAAAAGGGGATGATCTGGAATATGCTGTGATCGGGGTCGGTATCAATGCGAACTTCTCATCTGCTGAACTCCCGGACGAGCTCCGGTCAAGCGCGGGCACATTGATGGATGCCACCGGTTCAGTGGTGGACCTGGAGGAGCTGTTCCACAACCTTGCAAGCTTCTTCGAGATGTTGTATGACAGGTTCAGGAACGGGGATGCGGTTTCCCTGCTCGAAGAGTGGACCGAAAGATCGGAGACGATCGGAAGAGATGTAAGGGTGCGGACCGGGTCCGGTGATATCACGGGAACAGCTTTGGGCCTGGATCAGACCGGAGCCCTTCTCCTCAGCGTCGATGGCGTTCTTCAAAGGATAGATACCGGAGATGTCCATCATCTGGTCTAGCATGAAGCTTCCATTGCAGCCTATACCAGCATATGTACCCTCCGGTAAATGTACCACAGGGTTGGATCTTTATCCAGGTTGCCGATCTACAGGCGTTCCGCAGGGGGTTCCTGCATCTGAGGTTCCGCCGCTTCTGCGGAAGGTTCCTGAAGCTGCTCATCGGTGGGAGCGGCCGGAAGGGCTTCCATCTCCGGTCCTCCTCCGGTCGCGGAGGGCAGAGCCGGGCCGGAAACCTCTTGATATGCAGCTCCGCTGAGGAGAGCCTGAAGCTTTTCCTGTGCTTCAAGGGCATCCTGCTGCTGTTGCGCAACCAATGCCTCATGTGCCTCTTCCTCTTTCTCGGCGGTCCTGGAAAGAGGGTCCTTCCTCAATATGAAGAACAGCAGCATGGCAAGGAAGATCAATGCAATGACCGCAAGGATGATGATCAGTATGAGTGTCCCGTAATCGTTATCTTCCACGGGATCCAGGGTTATGAGCGGTGTTTCAAGGACCTCCACGAATATCTTTATCGAGGTATCCTTCTGAGCTCCGTAGCTGTCCTTCACGACGAGCCTGACCGTGTAATTGCCGGTGACACCGAACCTGTGTTCGACAAGGGTCCCGGCATTCGTGATCTGTTCACCGTCGCTGAAGTACCATTCGTAGGTCAGCTTCTCCTTGGAATTGGGGATGGACAGGTCCGGATCGTAACAGTCTCGTGCCTGGAATAGGACCCTCTTCCCGATCTGCTGGGTCAGTACTTCGGAGTCAGTCGGTGACGTTATTACCGGATCGGTCATGAAGTCATTTATGTTCTCGACGATGAGCCTGATGGGAACGCTCGAGGATGCCTTGTGGCTGTCGGTAACGATGATCTCGAAGAGATGATCTCCCACCATGGAATTGGGGAGGAATGCAGACAACCGCCCGGAGTTTACCTCGAACTGGTAGTCGGATGCAGGCAGCATTTCCTCATTTATGACCGATCGGAAATTGGTCGAGAATTTCCAGGTGTCCCCGTATATCTCATCGAAGTCGGATGCTCCAACGGTGATGATGCAGGTGGACCCCTGTATGCCCTGGATTATGACGGTCTCCCCGGGGCCCACAGGTTCGTCATTCACAAGATCAATGGTGGGAGCATCGTTCACGGAGAGAACCTTCACGTTGATCGTCACGGTGGGCCAATCCTCCTGATGGATCTTTGCATCGAATGCTTCTATGACCACCGTATCACTGCCGACCCAGTTCGGATCCGGGATGAAGGAGACAGCGCTCGAAACAGGGTCGATGGTGGCCTGGACATGCCTCTGGCTCTTTACACGGAACGAGAGGTCGTCCCCTTCCCTGTCGGTGAAGTGGTTCATTAGATACAACATATCGAGCCCTTCCTCATCCTCGTTAATGGTGACATCCCCTTCACCGATCAGTACCTCCGGAACGAGGTTCTCTATGTTGAATATGAGCTCCGTGCTCGGCCCGTACTCGATACCGTCGTATGGCTTGACGACGATCTTGATCCGGTCCCCTTCGTTGGTCTTGTCGGAGCTCAGGGTCATCATGTTGAAACCGGATGCAAGGATAACCCAGGTGTTTTCCTTGTACACATACCATTCGACAAGATATGAGATGAAGTCCCTTGGATTGACATCGACATCCTTGCTTGCATTGGTGACGACCACGGTTATGTCATCTCCGTTGGACACAGGGGTTCTCTCGAGGTCGATGACCGGGATGGAGGGAGGAGTGTTGTATGTTTCGAAGCTGAATGTAATGCTGTCCGTGTTCGCCATAGGGTCGGAAGCCACTATCTCCACCCAGTAGACACGGTTGTACCTGAGGTTCTTGGTGAAGGTGTACTGCGGGGGTCTGATCTGTGCCGGAACGATGACATTTTTGATGACCTGCTCGCCTGTATAGAGCTCATCGGAATAGACGTTCACGGTGTATACACCGTAATTTATACTGTTCTCGTTATATTCCCAGGCCTCGCTCCATTCAAGGATGGGCCTTCTCTGATGTGTCCTTTCAGGGGTGTGCAGTGTCGGATCCGGGAATGCGGGGGGGCCGTATCCTGGCTCCTCGCCTTCCCGGCTTGGGATGTCCCCTACCTTCTCGGCAATGGTGAACGGTCCGTCCGTTGGGTCCACTGCTTCGATGGTCTGAGCCAGGGTCGAAAATGCACCTGCCGCTATCATTAACGCAACCATCATCAATAACGCTTTTCGTATCATCATATACCCCACCTGATGCACGTCTCCACTAGGAGGTAACGATTGTGCGCCTAACACAACCTCTATTAGGATAGCACTGAAGTATTACCGTTTTGACTTATTTAATTTTCCATGGTCGGAAAGGGGACTGGACATTGTTCCTCGAGAAGGGATGGAGCGGGGACTAGGTCAGATCACCAGTTCTCCCATCTCGTTCTCCACGGCCTTGACAAGTATTCCGGAGCGTATGAGTTCCGCAATGGCCTTGATGTCGGGGTGCAACGGTCTGTCAGCCTCCATGATCGCGACCACCTCTCGTATGGTCCGATGGGCGATACCCGTCCCTCTTCCCGGCGACAGAGGTCTTCTGAGGTCAAGTGCCTGTGCGGCTGCAAGCATCTCCACGGCGAGCACGCCAACGGTGTTCTCCAGGATCTCCTTGAGATGCCTGATGGCAACGGGACCCATGGAAACATGGTCCTCCTGATCAGCTGAAACGGAGATGGAATCCACCGATGCCGGATGGGAAAGGACCTTGTTCTCGGAGACCATGGCAGCAGCGGTGTACTGTGCTACCATCATTCCCGAGTTCATACCCGCACCTTCCACAAGGAACGCGGGAAGACCCGACAGGACGGGATTGAGGAGCCTGTTGGTGTGCCTCTCGGAAAGGTCGCATATCTCGGACATTCCGATCTTCAGCAGGTCCGCTGCAATGCCCACGGGCTGTCCGTGGAAGTTGCCCGCTCCGATGTGGTCCATCTCGTCGGGGAAGAATATGGGATTGTCCACGACCGAGTTCAGCTCGGTCTCGATGACATCCCTTGTATAATGCCAGAGGTCCAGGGTCGGTCCGAAGGCCTGTGGTGTACATCTCATCGAATATCCATCCTGGACCTTTCCGCTGGGGTTCGCAAGTATCTCCGAACCCGAGAGGAGGCTCCGAAGATGCGCAGCCACCTGGCCCTGGCCCCTGTGGGGGCGGAGCTCATGGACCCTGGGGTCGAATGGTTTGAGGACCGTGTTCAGGGCATCAAGCGACATCGCGGAAGCGATGATGCCGTTCTTGATAAGGTTCCTGGCATCCTCCAGAAGAAGGCACATCTGGCCGACCATCACCTGCGTGCCGTTGATGAGGGCCAGACCCTCCTTGAAGGTCGGTTCGACCGGTTCCAGGCCAGCTCTCCTGAGGGCTTCCGGTCCTGGAAGCAACTCCCCCTTGTACCTGGCCTCACCCCCGCCAATAAGCACTTCGGCGATCTGGGATAGCGGGCTCAGGTCCCCGGAGCAGCCGACAGAGCCTTTCTCGTAGACGACCGGAACGACGCCCTTGTTGATCATATCCACATATGTCTGGGCCGTGGAAAGCCTCAGGCCGCTGTGTCCCTTTATCCAGACATTTGCTCTGGAGGTCATGGCTGCTTTCACCTCCTCCTCGGGCAGCTCTCTGCCGAAGGAGGCAGAATGTGAATAGATGATCTTCTTCTGCAGATCGAGTCCCTGCTCGGGGGAGAGGAACACCGAGGCCAGTTCTCCTATTCCCGTGGTCACTCCATATATCTTCTCACCTTTCTCCACCAGCTTCTCGATCATCTTCTGGCATCTCTCGATCTTCGGAATGCAGTCCTCCGAGAATCCAACATGGGCCCCATATCTGGCAACCTTCACAACATCCTCGTAAGTGACGCGCTCACCGTCAAGAACTACGTCCATTCAAACATCTCCTGGGTGAATACTTCACGGCAGTATCAGGGCATTTACCTTAAACCTATCGGAAGCAACATGGAGCTGCCCGCGTCCGTCCAGGGAAATGGTTAAGTACGAACTCCGGGATGGATGTCCGATACACATGGTCAACGACCCGAAGGAAATATCCGAGACCGCGCCTTCCTTTTCTCTCCCCAGGATATTTGGCACGATAAGAGAAAAGGGATTTCTGGGCGCACTGGACGATCCAGAGCAGGGCCCACACGTCCATTTGACCGTATTGCTTGCCACCGTTTTCGTGGTCTCCGTCCTTATCATCCTGATCACGGAATTCATTATCTGAACCCCTTTGAGGACTGGGTGTTTCCGGAACGGTTCGATGATATCTTGGAGAAAAGTGTTAAATAAACCGGTGAGGTTCCAATATCTGGAGGCGGAAAAATGGCGGAAATGTTCTTTCCACCCTGCCCGAAGTGCGAGAAGGGAAATCTTATTCCTTTCTCGAGAGGTCAGGATATATTCGAGCTATGGAAATGCACCAACTGCGCTTATACCATAAATAAGAGGTAGTTCAGGACCACCCGTCCGGGAGCATTTCCTGGGAACAGGGGAGAGGGGCCAAGAATACCTTGCTCTGCAGCCTGGGCTTTTTAGGTCCCTCACCTCAGGAAGACCTCCGTGTTCCTGCCAGCTTTCCTTACTATCAGCTGCCCGCGTCTTTTCAGGGAATTGATGTGATAGTTTGCGACCTGTCGGGTGATATCAAGCTCCTTTGCCACACTCGATTGGGATATGCCAGGTTTCGAGAGAACAACATCCATGATCTTCTCCTCAAGGTCCTTGGGGACATAGCCGTATGATGGATAGAACCTCCTGAACATGCCCATCTTCTTCGACCTGACCAGCCCCTCCTTCTCGAGTTTTGTGAGATGATGGGAAAGAGTACCGTTCTTGATCCCGAGCAGGAGCCTCAGGTCAGTGTAACTCGATCCGGGAGACCTCTGGATGGCGCTGAATATCCTGTACCTGTTCTCGTTCTGCATGAGGTCTTCAACGGAATTGAGCCGTTTGTATCCCATTGGGTCACCGGATAATGTTGAGGGTGGAGGATATTTAAGGTGTTCCCCGAAATGCGCAAAACACTACCTGGATGTGCATTCCGCTCCCGCTGGATGCTTTCGATCCACCTCGAGCTCCATGTTCCCGATCTATCGGTGCTTTCCGCGCTTTTTCTTGTAGATCATCCATCCACCGATAAGCACCGCAGTGACGATGAGTATTCCAATTATAAAAGGCCAGGGGGAGCCCTGTTCCTTTCCGTCCGGGGTCTCCTCCTCGAAGGGGAGGACCCTGTCAAGGTCGTAAACGGTCCCTGCTATCGAGACCACACCGCCCGAGTAACCCTGGGATGGCCTCTCCTCCTCCCAGTAGGATGACATCGAGATGGGTGCTGGCATCTGCATCTCGAGGACACCTTCCTCGGGTATGGCGACCTTCATGTTGACCCCGAGGGTGTACTCGATGCGCAACTCCATGTATTCTCCGTCCTGGATCGGTCTGACGACCTTGAAGCCTCTTCCATACACCCCGATCGCCCAGTACATGTTCGTCTTTCCCTCGAGCTCGGTGAAGGTGTGTGTCTTGGCCCCCAGGGTCATAGTCCTGAAGAACGGCTCCTGGTAATCGAACTCACCATCGAAACCGTGGTCGACCACGAAGGTGAGTTCGCCGATGGTCCTGTCCACGATATCCACCGGATTGAAGTTCAGGTTGATGGTGACCTCCAGGGCGCCATCGGGGACCCATACGAGCCTGGACTGGTTCTGAACAAGAATGGGGCTGTCCCCGTCCTGGGCATACCTCGCGAATTCCGCACTCCACCAGGTTTTCAGCGTGTCCGTTGAGAGTTCCCTGGAACCATCATGGAACACCCCCCTCCCTTCGTATATGTCTATTGCATCCTTCACGGTCCAGGTCTCGCGGGGATATCGGGTCCTCAGTTCCTGA
>JAFGJI010000069.1 GCA_016929175.1 Thermoplasmatota archaeon
AAGAGTGTTGCAGGGGTCTCGGAAGAGAGGATTGTTCAGCATATTGGAGTGATACACCTAAGAAACAGCTACTCCCCTGCAACGTTTTTCGTATAGCGAGTTGTATGGGGCGATGATCCATACAACATAACGGTATGTGCATTTAATCTTAATAAAGGTTGCCAAAGGATTGTCGTAACTTCCGGGAAATTTATATAAGAAACCTGATGTTTGGGCCGGCAGACCCAAGGAGATGATCATTTGAAGAGGGACCTGATCTCTGTTCTGGACATCAAGGACGACCTGAAGGAGATCATTGATCTTGCGATCGCTATGAAGGGCGAGCACAAAGAAGGCATGGACATCGTGCCCTTCAAAGGCATGACCCTGGTCATGATCTTCGAGAAACCAAGCCTCAGGACCAGGGTGTCCTTCGAGGTGGGTTTCGACCAGATGGGAGGGACCGCGCTCTACCTTTCCCCGGGCGAGATCCAGATCGGAAAGAGGGAATCGGTCCACGATGTTGCCAAGGTGCTGTCGAGGTTCGCGGACATGATAATGTACAGGGCGTTCGACAGCGAGAACGTCAGGGAACTGGCAAAGCATGCCGATGTACCGGTCATAAACGGCCTTGACAACATGGAGCATCCATGCCAGGCCGTTGCGGACTTCATGACCATGACCAAGGTTAAGGGTGATCTGAAAGGGAGGACGCTTGCGTGGGTCGGTGACGGCAACAATGTACTCCACTCACTGCTCCTTGGAGGGGCCATACTCGGAATGAACGTACGCGCCGCATGTCCGGAGGGATACAGGCCGGATCCGGGAATCCTCGAGACTGCAATTAAGATAGCCGAGGAAAATGGTTCGAAAATCAGCATCACATCTGACCCGGTGGAAGCCGTTAACGAGGCTGATGTTGTCTATGCCGATACATTCATATCCATGGGGGACGAGGCAGAGAAGGAGGAGAGACTGAAGGCTTTCGCCGGATATCAAGTGAACATGGAACTTTTCTCGAAGGCGAAACCCGATGCGATTTTCATGCACTGCCTGCCAGCCCATAGGGGTGAGGAGGTGACCGATGATGTCATGGATTCCCCGAGGTCCGTGGTATTCCAGGAAGCCGAGAACAGGATGCATGCGCAGAAGGCCATAATGATCAGGCTTGCCGGACTCAGATAGTGCAGGGTCCCCGGCCTTATCAGGTCAGCCCCCAGGGGTGCATACTGTCCGCAAGGTCCAGCTCCACAACCCCCATCCTTGCAGGCTGGGGTCTGAGGTTCATCATCTTCTGGAAAGGTGTCTGCGACTGCCACGTTGAGCCCTCTATGAGCTGCACCCCGCGGTAGTTGTCCAATCCGAACCTGTGAACATGGCCCGATACGAAGATGTCCGGCACATCATCGATTATCATGTTGTCCTTCTCCTCGGGGGAGAGCTGATTCCTCATCCCGTATGCGGGTGAGAAGTGCCTGAACCTCAGCATCTCCTTCATACCCTCAATGGGGTTCTCGTAGGTCACGTCCTTGAAGAGCGTTACGAGATCGTCTATGGATTTCCCGTGATAGGCCGCAACATGTACACCATGGAGCGAGAAGAAGGAGGGATTGGAGAGGAAGCGGATGTGGGAATTGGAAAAGCACTCCTGATATTCCTTCGGGATCGGGGGCTGGGGTTCTGCGAGCCTCACCGCATCGTGATTTCCGGGGATCAATACGACCTCTATGTGGTCCGGAAGCAGGGCCAGTGACTGACCGAGGGCCTCATACTGCTTGAATATGTCCTTTATCACCAGGTCCCTGTCCTGATCAGGATAGGTGCCGATACCATCCACCAGGTCCCCTGCGATGACGAGGTATTTAACCCTGGACCCGTCCTTTGCGGGCATGGATGAATCCACCTCGCCCTTGAGCCATCTCACCATCCTGTTCCATTCCTTCTCCAGATACATTCTGGAGCCGATATGTATGTCCGATGTGAATGCGGCAAGGAGGCCCTTAACCGGCGAAAGTCTCCTCCGGTGCTCTCCTGGTATGTCCACCTTCCGGATCTCATCCGCGAAGACGATCGGGCCGTTCCTTCCGTCCCCGGCCTTGTACTTCCCCACCACTCCGATAACCTCATCGTTGACCAGACGTATATCGTGAACCTCTCTCTTGTTCTTCATGACAAGGACGCGTATCGTCCCGCCCGGGTCCTCGAGATTGATCATGGTATGCCCGTTCTTGGTCGATCTCACACTCTCGATGATGCCGATGAACCTTACAACATCCTCTGACCCTCTGAGCTGTGATATTTCAAGGGCGGGGGACAGGGCCCCGTACTGCGCCAGAAGCATCTCTTTCAGGGACCTGAACCTGTCGAGGAAAAGCTTCCTGAAATCATCCACCTTTCCCAGGGTGCCGATGGTGTCGACGGGATCCCTGATCACCTCTATCTCGCCCTCATACTCCGCCGCAAGGGGTCGGGGTTTGTGCGAATGGTCCATTGAACCCCGAAATGCCGGTCTTTCCGTGCTTTTTCTGATCCTCATGATCTCGGA
>JAFGJI010000070.1 GCA_016929175.1 Thermoplasmatota archaeon
AATTACGGAAGGCCGAGATCAATATCTCGGTCCCCGAAGGAGCTCTGGGGGGAGAAAAGGAAGGGTTTGTATTGCTTACCAGGTCGACGGTTCCCTCCGACGCGCTCGAAAGACTGCAGAATATGGACCCGGGTCCCGGATGGTCCTACGTCAGGCTGGAATATTTCGTCGAGTTCGTCTACGATCTCGAGCTCATCGAACCCTCCCCTGCCTCCACTTACTGGGAGATCAAGGACCCACCACGGAACGGGACAAAGGAGGTCGACTACCACTTGATACTGGAAAATAGGGGGAATACCCGGGATGAGGTGGTCTTTTCGAGCCCCGGATGGATAGACCGGGAGGATGTCGCGCTCATCCTGCCCGAAAACTTTTCGATCCCTCCGCGCTCCACCATGTTCGTGAACATAAGCGTCAGATTGTCATATCCTGTACCGAACGGGATATATCACTTCAACATCCGGGCAACCTCGTCCGGGAATGAGGATATCGAAACCGATATTATTGCACTGACCCTTTCCATAGGAGGTGCTCCGGTTTCAAGCGGAATATACCTCGTGAACGGTTCCCTTGACCTCCAGCCTTCACGGATCGTCACCGGTCAGGAGGTCGTCCTGTCCTTCACTGTCAGGTCCTTCGGTTTTCTGGACAGCGACACCTTCAACGTAAAACTGTGGCTGAATGGCAAGGAGGTTTTTACCAAATCCTTCCCGATCTCGAAATACCAGGACAAGGTATGCCAGCTCACCTGGACGTTCGATCGACCCGGGAAGGCCAATTTGATGATAAGCCTCCCCGATTCCAGGAAACCTGCCTACAACACTACCGATCTGGTCATATCACTTGAGAAGGAGATCGTCGTGGGTTACATAGAACTTGGCATTACCGATCTTCTTTTATTGAATGAGAATGGAGAAGAGGTCAAGGGGGAGGCGCAACCTGGCACGTATGAGGTTCAGGTAACGACGGTGAACAGCGGCAATACCACCGCTGACATCTTCATGGTATCCCTCACCATCGAGGATAAGGACCAGCAGAACAGATGGAATTTCTCGATGAACGTGACTGACCTGGCCCCCAGGCAAACCAGGAACATCACCTTCAAGAACATTGGACTTCAGCAGGATAAGTCCTATCATATCTCTGTCCTGATAGAGAACAATGGCAGGTGGAGCGAAACGAATATCGACAATGACCTCGAAAGCTTGGAGGTCGAAGTTGGGAAGATCCCCCCGGACCTGCCGATCTGGACGAACCCTATCTGGGGGGTGGTCGGTTTCGTGATGACACTCCTTGTAACACTGGGCCTCCTGTTCTATATGCTCCGCAAGAAATTATGACGGGGCACCGGACCGCACAGAAGGTCCTCTCCCACATTCAGGGGCTCCTTTCCGGGAAAATTCATATACTGGGTGGCATTTCCAGGTCTCCGCGATATCTGCCAAACATATAAATATCAGGTTCAAGTAACCCCGCAGTTATCCAACAGGAGTGTTCCCATATGGCAAAGGGACTGTTCACCGCCAGAAAGCTGAGAAATGATGCCCAGAAGAAGAGGTGGAACGACCGCTACTACAAGCGGCGCGTCCTCAAGCTCAAGGAGAGGTCGGACCCTCTCCAGGGAAGCTCGCAGGCAAGGGGCATCGTCCTGGAGAAAGTGGGTGTGGAGGCAAAGCAGCCCAACTCGGCGATCAGGAAATGCGTCAAGATCCAGCTTATCAAGAACGGAAGGCAGATCACCGCCTTTGCACCGGGTAACGGTGCCATCAACTTCATTGATGAGCACGACGAGGTCATGGTCGAGGGGATAGGAGGGCGTCTAGGTCGTTCCTACGGTGACATCCCCGGGGTCAGGTACAAGGTGATCAAGGTGAACAGCGTTTCCCTCGATGAAATGGTAAGGGGCAGGAAGGAGAAACCTGTCCGCTGATCGGAGGATTTTGAATGCCGTCAAAGAAGAAGGAAGAGGTTGTCGAGGAAGAAAAACCGGTCGTCGAGGAGATGAAACAAAAGGTCGAGGAAGAAGCCCCGGTGGAAGAAAGGGCAAAAGAGGCCCCCGTTGAGGATGAAGTCAAGAAGTCCCCGAAAAAGAGGGCCCCGAAGAAGACCTCCAAGAAAGAGGATGCTCCGGAGAAACCGTCAAAGAAGAGGGCATCCAGAAAGGCCAAGAAGGAGGAGGCCGTTGAAGAACCTCCCGCCAAGGTGAAGACCGAAAAGGTCCCTGATGGAGCATCGGAAGAAGTCGGGGAGATCCCTTTAACGACCGCAACGGAAGAAGAGATAGAGAGCCCGGAGGAAGTCTCCGGGGAGACCTCCGAAGAAAAGGTTTCAAAGGAAACCCCCAGGAAGAGGTCGGTCAAAAAACCCAAGGACGAAGGCCCATTCCCTGAAGATCTGGTATTCGGCAGGTATAATTCCAAGGAAGTGGTAGTGGAGGACTCCAGTCTGAAAGCGTTCATAAATCTGGACCCCTCCTATGTACCGCACTCCAGCGCCAGACATGCCAACAAACCGTTCCACAAACACAAGATCTCGATCGTCGAAAGGCTCATCAACAATATGATGAGGACCGAGAAGTACACGGGTAAGAAGACAAAGAGCTATATGGTGGTCCTCGATGCCTTCCAACTTATAGAGAAGAGGATGAAGGATAACCCGGTCCAGGTCCTGGTAAGAGCCATAGAGAACTCGGCACCAAGGGAAGAGGTCACAAGGCTCAAGTTCGGAGGAATTTCCGTACCGAAATCCGTTGATACCGCCCCCGCAAGGAGGCTGGACATAGCTCTGCGCAACATTTCCATTGGAACGATCAAAGCCTCGCATAAGAGCAAGAGATCCATCTCCGAGTGCCTTGCCGCCGAACTCATTGCAGCTTCCAAGGGGGACATCCAGAGCTTTGCGGTCTCCAAGAGGGATGAAGTGGAAAGGGTCGCCAAATCGGCCCATTAGAACAGATGAAGGTTGAATGGACCCCGTACTGATACCGCGAGTTGGTGAATATGGGAAGAAGAGAAGATAACATACGAGAAGCCCAGAAGATCATGGACAAGCCCAAGTACATCAGGAACATAGGCATAGCCGCACATATAGATCACGGAAAGACCACTCTCTCGGACAACCTCATCGCAGGTGCTGGAATGATGTCGGAGGAACTTGCGGGGAAGCAGCTGCTTCTGGATTTCGACGAGCAGGAGCAGGCAAGGGGCATCACCATAAACGCTGCCAATGCATCCATGGTCCATCATTACAAGGGGGAGAACCATCTTATAAATCTCATCGACACACCCGGCCATGTGGACTTTGGCGGGGACGTGACAAGGGCCATGAGGGCGGTGGATGGATGTGTCATCGTCTGCTGTGCAGTGGAAGGCGTTATGCCGCAGACCGAAACCGTCATAAGGCAGGCCCTCAAGGAAAAGGTCAAACCGGTGCTGTTCATAAACAAGGTCGACAGGTTGATCAATGAGCTGAAGGTCACTCCAGAGGAAATGCAGAAAAGGTTCGTGAAGATAATCAAACACGTCAACGACCTGGTCACAAAGGTTGTACCTCCTGAATTCAGGGGACAATGGTTCATGACCCCCGAGAACGGGACCGTCGCCTTCGGTTCAGCATACCATAACTGGGCAATATCCGTTACCTACATGCAGAAGCAGGGGGTGACCTTCAAGGACATATACGATTTCCTCAACCAGGGAAGGCAGAAGGAGCTTTCGAAGAAGGCGCCTCTCCATCAGGTCCTCCTGGATATGATCATCATGCACCTTCCCAACCCCGTTGAAGCCCAGAAGTACAGGATCCCGCATATCTGGCATGGCGATGAAGGGTCGGAGATAGGAAAGGCCATGATGAGCTGTGATCCCCGCTCCAAACCCGTGATGATGGTCACGAAGATAATCATCGATCCACATGCAGGAGAGATCGCTTCGGGCAGATTGTTCTCGGGCACCGTGGAAAGGGGCCAGGAGCTCTATGTCATCGGCATGCCCGGTGTGGCCAGGGCGCAGGCGGTATCCGTGGCGGTGGGTCCTGACAGGATCCCTGTAGATAAGGCCATAGCTGGCAATATAGTGATGATATCAGGTCTGAGATCGGCAATAGCAGGATCCACTGTCTCCGGAATCCCCGACATAGACGGCTTCGAGAAGATAGTGCACGTTTCCGAACCGGTCGTCACCGTTGCGGTCGAAGCAAAACACATGAAGGACCTTCCGAAACTCGTGGAGGTACTTCGGATGCTGGCCAAGGCCGACCCCTCGCTGAAGGTCGAGATAAATCAGGAGACCGGAGAGCACCTTCTTTCGGGCATGGGGGAGCTCCATCTCGAGATCACCGAATATAGGATACAGAAGGAGCAGGGGATCGAGATCAAGACCTCTCCACCCATTGTTGTCTACCGGGAGACGATAATGAAGACTTCCCAGAGTGAATTCGAGGGGAAGTCCCCCAACAAGCACAACAGGTTCTATTTCCTGGTCGAACCCCTTCCCGAAGCTGTCGTGAACGCCATCAGGTCCGGAGAGCTGCCCTCGGACGAGAGGATCAAGGATGCGAAGGCCATGGCAAAACAGCTCGAGGGTCTCGGCATGAACAGGGAAGATGTGAAACACGTTTACTGGATATCCGGATCCAATATCTTTCTCAACTGTACAAAAGGTATTCAGTACCTTCATGAGACCAGAGAGCTTCTGATCGACGCCTTCAAGGAGGCCATGACGAAGGGCCCAAGGGCCTGGGAGCCCTGTATGGGTGTCTGCGTGAAGCTGATGGATGCGAAGCTGCATGAGGATGCCATCCACAGGGGTCCGGGACAGGTCATACCGGCCGGCAGGTCCGGTATGTATGGTGCGATGGTCGAGGCAGGAACGACGCTTCTGGAGCCAAAACAGAAACTGTTCGTGACCGTTCCCAGCGATCTCATGGGAGGCGTGAACAGGGAGTTGAACTCGAGAAGGTGTACCATAGAGGATATGCCCATGGAGGGAGATCAGGTCACCATCATCGCTGCAGCCCCGGTTGCAGAGCTGTTCGGTTTTGCAGGGGCCATAAGGGGCGCGACACAGGGAAGGGCCCTGTGGACAACCGAGTTCCTGGGCTTCAGTCCCATACCCCGGGAGCTTCTTGATAACGCGACAAGAGAGATAAGGACGAGGAAGGGTTTGAAGCCGGAACCCCCCACCGCGGACTACTATGCAGCCTGAGGATTCAGTTGAAGGAACATCAAACGTTAAATATGAGTAGCAAATAAGGGAACAATCCGAGTAGGAGGAAATATCAATGGCATCTGAAAAACCCCATATGAACCTCGTATTCATCGGTCACGTCGACCATGGGAA
>JAFGJI010000071.1 GCA_016929175.1 Thermoplasmatota archaeon
GGGGTGGTCATAAATCTTTCCCTTTCAATATACACTATTTGCCTGTATATTCCAGGTCAGCAATACATAATTACCGGAACGGTTCTCGGACATGCATGGCAGGAACGGCAGGGGCGCCAAAAAGGGACAGATGGGGTGAAAGACCCCAGGACCCCTTCCTCAGAGAGCTCATGAAAGACCCAAAAAGGGCTGCCCGTCTGAGCATGATGTTCACTGTGGGTTTGATACTCTTCTGGATCTTCTTTGTTTTCGGTCTGATCTTCATAATTGCATATCTGGTCTTTTAGAGGGTCAGAACATTTCCATCATTCGCATGGAGAGCTCTATCTGCCCCTTCGGGTCTCTTGTCTCGTACCTTCCATGGCCGGGGTAGAGGGACCGGATATCCCAGCTCATGGCATTCCTTATGGACGTCGCAAGAAGGTCAAGGTTCCCTCCCGGAAGGTCCCACCGGCCCACGCCCCCGTCGCAGAATACAAGGTCACCGCAGAAAAGATGTCTTTCCGACCTTTCCACAAGGCAGACCAGGCCGGGGGCGTGCCCCGGGGCCGGATATACTTCGAAGGATAGACCCTTGATGTCCAGAATACTGCCGGTCTCCTTGATGTCCGCGATGGGTTCCATGCTGGCCCCGAAAAGAAAGCTTCCTGTCATGACAGGGTTCGCTTCCCTTAAAGCCTTTGAACACTCGGGAGATCCGTATAGAGGGGCACCGAATTCTCTCTTCAGGTGGGCCGCACCGCCGCTGTGATCGAAATGCTCATGGGTGAGAACGATCCCGTCCAGCCTCTCTCCCTCAAGGTTGCGTTTGATGGAGCTCTCGACGGTTCTGCTGCTGGTTCCTGTTCCCGTGTCCACAAGTACGTTCGTTTTGTTCCCTCTAACGAGGTAGATATTGGAATCGATGGGTCCCGCCTCTATCTGGATGATGTCAACCATCTGAAAGCCCACCCGGACAAAGCATGGTTTAATACTTCATATAACATTCGATTCCCGATGGACAAGGGTGATGGGGGCAGATGGGAGCTGTCCCGCGGGTTGAAGAGAACCGTGCTGGAAGCCGTATCGCCGACGTCAGGGGAAAGGTCAAGGATCCAGAAGGTTGCAGAAGAGCTTATTGAAAGGGTCAGGTCGGTCGCCGAGGAAATGGGTCTTTCGGACATAGAACCGACCTTGGCGGGTTCAGTGGCCAAGGGAACAATGGGAAAGGACCCGGACCTGGATATATTCGTTGTCTTTCCGGAGGGGACCCCCTTGGATATACTGGAGTCACGAGGCTTGGAGATCGGCCTGCGCATTCTTGAGGAGCCACGCAAGAAATATACCCAGCATCCGTACATCACGGGACGTTTCGAGGGATTCCACTGCGACATCGTTCCCTGCCTGTCCATACCCAAAGGTTCGAAGGTAAGGACCGCGGTCGATCGGACGCCACACCACACGAGATACATCAACTCGAGGATGCAGCAGGAACAGAAGGAAGAGGTTCTGCTCCTGAAATCCTTTCTGCAGGGGATAGGAGCTTACGGGGCCGAGGATCCCGTCCAGGGATGTAGCGGATATCTGACAGAGCTCCTCATATTGAGATTCGGCGATCTGGAAGGGGTTTTGAGGTTCCTTTCGGGAATAGCACCTTCTGGATCTGCCCCAGGAGGATGCGAGGAGGTCAATGAAACCCATTTCTCTCCCGCAAAAGCGGGTATCATTCTTTTCGAAGATCCCCCTCTTGCCGATGAGGCGCCCTTCAAGCCAGACAGGTACACACGCATGTTCGGGATGAACCCCCTGGTGGTGGTGGACCCCGTGGACGCCCGAAGGAATGTGGCCTCACCCATCTCAACTCAGACCCTGTCGTATATGAGCAGAGCGGCATCGAAGATGATCGATGCACCGCACACGGGCTTCTTCCATCCCTTTTCAAGACGCCCTCTTTCCACCGTTGGCATTCCAGCTTACAGGCCGGAAGAGGGGGAGATGTTCTTCGAGCTCGATCTTCCCGGGGGTGAACCGGGTATGGTCATCACACAACATCGAAGGTCACTGAGAAAGCTCACCGCAGGCATGCTCCGGAACGGATTCGAAGATGTCCGTATCAGGTTCCTTCTCCAGCTCCCCGAGGATTGGGACCCCGATCCGGGATATCTGAGGCCCAGATATACGTGGAAAGGGGAAACAGCATCACCAAGGTTCCTTGTGGTTATCAGGACAACACCGGTATCCGCTCCCCCTGAAGTGGTCCACTGGGGGCCTCCGCTCGATAACAAGAGATCGAATGATTTCCGCGAGAAGTGGGGCAGCCGTGTCAGGACCGATGAGGAGAAACGACGTTTTTACACGATCCTCCGGAGAGAGACGACAGACCCGGGGGAGATAGCACTCCATGTTTGGAGCCGCATCGTACACGGCTCCGCTTTTTCAAAGCCCGAGCTCAAAAGACTTGAAGGGGGCCGTATTCCTCCTGAACTTGCATCCGTGCTCTCCCGCGGATGCGATATCTGGGACCTTTCGCAATGATCGGATCGTGGGACAACCTTATTTATCAATTTCTCATTACATCAGATGTTCCCACCATACGTTCATGGACCCTACCCTCATGGAGATGATCCTGGTGCCGTTGGAAAGGATGGATTACTGGTATGATATCGATCCCGCACTGCCAGAGCTGCGATCGACGGCCACCCGGGCCAGGAAATGGATATTGAGAAGTATTTGCGAGGCCGGTTCCGGGCATCCCGGGGGTTCCCTCTCGATCGTGGAGATACTGACCTCGCTCTATTTCAGGGTCATGAGACATGACCCGGAAAACCCGCTCTGGGAGGACCGCGACAGGTTCGTGCTCTCAAAGGGTCACGGAGCGCCTGGGCTCTATGCCATACTGGCTCTTTCAGGATATTTTGACGAAGAGGAGCTAGTGACACTCCGAAAGCTCGGGAGCAGGCTCCAGGGTCATCCAAGCATGAACAAGACCCCGGGGATCGATATGTCCACCGGTTCCCTCGGCCAGGGTCTCTCGATAGCTATCGGGATGGCCCTGGGAGCACGTCTGGACCGGAAGGATTACCGTGTCTACTGCCTTCTGGGGGACGGCGAATCCCAGGAAGGACAGGTATGGGAAGCTTCCATGGCGGCATCCCATTTTAAACTGGACAATCTATGTACTATCCTGGACCGCAACCAGCTTCAGATAGACGGCCCCACCGAGAAGATCATGTCGCTAGAGCCAACATTTTCGAAGTTCAAGGCCTTTGGCTGGCATGTGATCGAGGTCAATGGACATGATCTCAAGGAGCTGCTGCGGGCTTTCCACGAAGCGGAGACCTACAAGGGGAAACCCACATTGATCATAGCCAATACCATCAAAGGAAAGGGTGTCTCGTTCATGGAAGGCTCCCTGAAATTCCATGGAAAGGCGCCCTCCAGAGAGGAGCTTGATCAGGCGCTTAGAGAGCTTGGAGGTGAGGCCTGATGGAATGGGTCTTGAAGAACATGAGACCGGGTTTCGGGGAAGCCCTGGTCGAGCTGGGTGAGAAATACCAGCAGGTGGTGGCACTGAATGCCGACCTTTCAGGTTCGACGACGACAGCGATGTTCGACAGTGCCTTTCCCGAGAGATTCTTCAACGTGGGGATCGCCGAGCAGAACATGATGGGGATATCCGCAGGTCTCGCCGCCACGGGGAAGATCGTCTTTGCTTCCACCTTTGCAATGTTCGCTGCGGGCAGGGCCTATGATCAGATAAGGCAGTCCATAGCGTACCCGAAGCTGAACGTCAAGATCGTGGCGACCCATGCGGGTATCACGGTGGGGGGCGACGGCGCATCACATCAGATGCACGAGGACCTTGCACTCATGAGGGTCCTCCCCCACATGACGGTCATCGCACCCGCCGACTACTGGGAGACCAGGAAAGCTGTCCTGAAGGTTGCTGAGACACCGGGCCCCTGCTATATCCGTCTGGGGAGGACAGATACTCCTTTGATCTACGATGACACCTACGATTTCCAGATCGGGAAGGCCAGCCGGCTGCGTGATGGTGAGGATGTTACGATAATCGCGGTCGGGCTCATGGTCGCCAAAGCCCTGGAGGCGGCGGATGTTTTGAAGAGGAAAGGAATATCCGCCAGGGTAGTCAACATGTCCACCATCAAGCCGGTTGACAAGAACATGATAGTCGAGGCCGCCAGGGAGACCGGTGCGATCGTGACCGCCGAGGAGCACAACATGATAGTGGGGATGGGCTCTGCAGTAGCCGAGGTCCTGGCCGACTATGAACCTGTCCCTCAGAGAAGGGTCGGCATACCCGACGTTTTCGGTGAGTCGGGGGAATCCGAGGAGCTCATGGAGGCCTACGGTCTGACGGTTGAGAACATAGTCGAGAACGCCAAAATGGCCGTTTCCATGAAGAGGTGAGAAGATGAAGATTTTCCTGGACACAGCAAACATAGACCATATCAGGGAAGCCAGCGATCTGGGGGTGATAGACGGGGTGACGACGAACCCATCCCTTATTGCAAAGGAGGGAAGGAAGTTCGAGGAGGTCGTAAAGGAGATTTGCTCCATCGTTGACGGACCCATATCGGCCGAGGCGGTAACGGAAAAGGCCGAGACCATGTTCGAGGAGGCGAAGGAGCTTTCGAAGATCCACAGGAACGTGGTCGTCAAGATACCCATGACAGCCGAGGGTCTGAAGGCCACGAAGATGTGCAGCGAGGCCGGGATAAGGACCAATGTTACCCTTGTTTTTTCCGCGAACCAGGCACTTTTGGCTGCCAAGGCGGGGGCCACCTACGTATCCCCATTCGTGGGGAGGATCGATGATATCACCGAATACGGTATGGAGCTCGTCCGCAGGATATCCTTGATATTCTCGAACTACGGCCTCAGGACCGAGATCATCGTTGCGTCGGTCAGAAATCCCATCCATGTACTGGAGGCCGCCGAAGCGGGTGCAGACATAGCCACCATTCCATACGGCGTCCTGATGCAGATGGTGAGGCACCCGCTCACCGACATCGGGATACAGAAGTTCCTCTCCGACTGGGAGAAGGTCCCCAAGGAGTGATCCGGACGAAGGTCCTTGTCGTCGGGGTGGGGTCCCGGATGAGGGGCGACGACATGGCTGGACCCTTTACGATCGATCTACTGAAGGAGAAACTGGGATCAGGGGAGGTCCCGGATGGGTTCGAGCTCGAACTGATAGATGCGGACGTGATGCCCGAGAATTTCACCAAGCCCATGAGGGAGAGTGGGGCCGATCTGATCCTGTTCATAGATGCGGTCGATATGGGGCTTGAGCCTGGAGCTCTCCGGATCGTTCCAAGAGAACTCATCGACGCGACCATTCCCTGCTCTCACAACCTGCCGATGTCCTATGTGATGGGGTATGTGAACGAGAAGGTGGAGAGGGTGGAGCTCCTGGGGGTCCAGATACGAACCGCTGGATTGTTCGAGGATGTGACGAAGGAGGTGAGGGAAGGGTGCTCGAGACTTGCTGAGACCATTATGAGCGGAAAGGTGCTTGATATTGCGGTGTATTCAAAGGATGAGAAGGGGTCCGATGATAAGGCCACAAACTACTGCTGGTGACATTACCTATCTGATATTGAGTGTCAGATCTTCCCTCTCATACGATCCCTGCCCTTTTTAACGATCACATGAACTATCGCGACGATCAGTGCGAGAGACGGTATTAGCAACTGCCATAGATCGTGGTCATTCTCTTGCTCATTTACCTTCTCAACAGATATCTTTGTTGTGGTCATGTTCGAAGCTCCCTTCTGATCCCGGACTACAAGCCCTATTTCATGTTGGCTGGCATCCAGGGAGACCTCTACAGTGTCCCCGACCCCTGTCATCTTCCCATCTATGAACCATATGAAGATCAGGCTGTCCCCGTAGGGGACATCCACATCCGTTGCGATCCCTTTGAAGATATGTTCGGACCCCTCTGTCAGATCGGTTGTGACGATTATCTCGACATCGCAGGGTGCATCATTGACCGGGATGACCTTGATCGAAAGACAGGTCTGAGCCTGATACTCACCGTCCGAGACCTCTATGGTGAGGAGCTCCTCACCGCTCCAATCAGGGACCGGGGTCAGTCTCA
>JAFGJI010000010.1 GCA_016929175.1 Thermoplasmatota archaeon
GACCTCTACAAGACCCAGGTCAGGGAGCTGGCCAGGGAATTGAATATTCCCCCGGGGATCATAGAGAGGCCGCCTTCGGCAGGATTGGTGAAGGGACAGACGGACGAGGGCGAGCTCGGGCTCCCCTATCCCATTCTGGATCAGATATTGTATGGTTACCTGCGGTATCTGAATGCCTCCGAGATCGCCGCTCTCCTTGACTACTCAACAACGAGCGTGGAGGAGATGGACCGCTCCGGTTTCGAACCGCCAATTTCGACGGAAGGTGTCGAACGGGTCATCTCAAGGGTGCATCTATCCAGGCATAAAAGGTGCCCCCTGGCCGTTCCCAAAATCGAGATCTCCACGCCGGGATTGGATCTTCGGGAGCGGTGGTGAGCTTCAATGGAGACCCTCTGGTTGATCCCGGTGCATGTGAGACCGGTGGTCTCATACGAAGGGTTGACGGGAGGGGGCATCAGAGATCCGGTCACCGGTCTCGACAGGTTCAATCTGACGGATGTCGGGGAGGCTTTCTACAGGAACCTGCCATCTGTCGGGTTCCATGTTAGGCTGAAGAGTGTTGAGCTTCCTTTCCCATGGGAGATGATCTTCAGCTTATATGAGGAACCGACCGTCTCCCTCAAAGGTCTCCGGATCGGACCCAGCACCTTCAGGTCCATATTCAGGTTGATCTTCGAGGATGAGCCGTCCGTCCGGAAGTTCGTCATTTCCACGGTCATGTCTCTGTCAAGAGACCCCCTGGAATCCCCCTACTGGGATGATGAGACCTGGGAGGTCTTCCAGCATCGGTTCAGGATGTCCAGGGCTAATGTTGTCGATTCCAACCGTCTTGTTCTGCGAAGTCCCTGATCAGAATTCCATTTCCATCCAGGTGTCCGTGAAGGAATCCACTAGGTCATCCATGAAAGATCGCTTGTAGATTATCAATGTGCGGGAAACGGTTTCGGGGTCGACCACATGGAACCGTTTGTGACCTCCCTCCTCCTCCTCACGGATCACATCCTTCCTTAGCATCTTCTTGAGATGGAAGGAAAGTGTTGAGCCTGATATCCCGAGCTCCCTCTTGAGGTCCCTGTGCCTTGCACCGGGGTTCAACATGAGATGCATGATTATTGCCCTTGGCGCATCCTTTCGAAGGAAGGCAAGGACCTTTTTCTCGTTGGAGCCGATCTTTCCCTCGGTGTAGTATCTCTTGTACCTGCCTTCCTTCCTCGCAACGATCATGTCACGCTTGAGCATGTAATTGATGTGGTATTCGACCACTCCCATGGGAATATCCAGCCTGCGGGATATCTCCCTGAAATGTATGCCCGGAGAACTCTCTATGATATCATAGATCATCCTGCGGGTGTCGAGCTCAAGCGGGTCCTCCTTCATCTGACCATCACCGGGGCCCTCTCAACGTCCTTTCCTGAACAGGGCCAGGTATAGGAGCAGGAGTACTACCACATCAACGGCAAGCATGAGATCGAAGGATCCGGCGAATTCCCTCGGGACCTCCACAAGGTCGGTCAGGTACAATCCCACGGCAAGAGCCAGACCCTTGAGAAGGAACATCGCGAAGGCGGCCGTTACCATCCTGACCTTGGGGTTTCCGGTCCTTCGGTAGGATAGTGAACCGATGACCACCAGGGCAAGGGACAGTACGATGAGAAGACCGACCAGTATGTCCTTTAGAATGGCGGCGGCATCGATGAGATCCATTCAGATATCACCCCCCCTGTTCCTGGACACCCTGCCACGAATGAAGATCGTCACCGCCACGACCAGGATGCCGATCATCAGACCTCCGGCCATGATAAGGGGACGATCCTCGAGTATATTCCTCTCCTCTACCGGTCCTATCTCATTTTCGGGGTCCATTCCCACGGTGGGATCGTGATGGATAAGTTTTGTCTCATCTCCGAGGGGGTAAGAGAACCAGATGGAAGCGGAGCCGTCCTCGATATCGAACCATGAGGTTGCCTGAGCTTCAATATCGGCCTGAAGTGATCCCGTGTAGATCTCATCGCTCCAGGAATATGAGCCCCATGTCTCCCCGTTATCACCGATCACGTTGATGGCGTGGGAGTCCGCTCTCCGCCCGGAACCACCCCCTGCATCCTCCAGTTTTTGCGACCCGGCCTCGTCTTTCAGGATGTGCATCAATGCAATGCGATCCGCATCCAGGGGCTGAAAGAGATCAAGATCGATGTCGAATTTCTGAGCTGCTCCTTCTTCGATGAGCTGGTCCGAGCCCAGCCGGAATGTGAGCTTTGCCCATGCCGCAACGGTAGGTGTTCCCACAAGTCTGAGCTGGACGACACCGTAAAGGGCGATATCGTATCCTGATGTCACATCCCATTCAAGCTTCCAATCAACGATGGAAAGGTCCCCTTCGTACCGCGGATCATCCACGGAACCATCCCACACACCATCTCCATTCCTGTCGTTGAAGGCCAGGATCCTTTCATAGGTGATCGAGGACCTCGATCTGACCCCTCCATCCCTCGTGTAATAGAAAGAAAGCTCGGGATATGTCTTGTTGATGGCTATTGTCATGGGGCGTCCCTTGATGAATACCTGGTCCCCTTTTGATTCCACGGTAACCTGGCTCGATCCAGTGGGCGCCTCGAACATGATCGGTTCGTATTCATCGGTGGTTGTGATCGTTCTCACTATCAGGTCCATACCCGGATCGGTCGAATATATTTCCAGTCGTACCCGATAGTGTCCGCTGGCACCATACTGGGTCAATCCGCCTCCGGAGAAACGGATCTCTATCGTGTGCGAACCGATGTCAAGAGGTTCCGGGCCGAAATTGGCAACGACCTGATCGCCCCCGATGGCCCCTCTCAGACCATAAGAGCCCGGTTCGTAGACATTCACTTCGACCCCGATGGAGAGATATTCATACAAAAGATCTCCGTCCTCATCGATCAATGTCTCGTCGGCGCCCTCCGTGAATGTTATCCTCGTCGTCCCCTGGCAAGCGGCGGGCGGCGGCATCGATGATATGAACATGA
>JAFGJI010000011.1 GCA_016929175.1 Thermoplasmatota archaeon
AGACCAATCCAAGACCATATTCGGAGACCTTCGATATGATCCCATTGATCGAGATCGGTGCCCCGGAGGATGGCTCGAGTGCGTACGGCGTGTCGCACCATTCGCATCTGAGGTTGCATCCTGCCAGTCTTATGAATACAGTGGGAATGCCTGTATGGACCCCTTCACCCTGGAAAGATGCGAATATCTCGTTGACGTTCAGTTCCATTTTCACACCCATTCATATTCGATCGGGTCATCCATGCCAAGCTTCGAGAAACCTTTCAGGCGGTAAAGGCAGGAATCGCATCTCCCGCACGCTCTGGCATCTCCCTTATAGCATGACCAGGTAAGGGAGAGGTCCAGGCCGAGCTCGATCCCCCTAGCGATGATCCGGTCCTTACTCATATTCAGAAGAGGAGCGATGACCTTGATCGTGCCTCCACTGGCACCCTTCCTTGTCGCCAGGTCCAGGGTCCTCTGGAACGATCTTATGAATTCAGGTCTGCAATCGGGATAACCTGAATAATCCATTGCAGTGGCCCCTATGAATACCGCATCGGCATCAAGGGCTTCTGCCCATCCGGAAGCTATTGACAGGAATATGAGGTTCCTGGCCGGAACATAGGTGTTCGGAATATCCTTTACCGTCCCGATCTCTCTGTCCACCGGGATATCGGTGTCGCCAAGCAGTGCACTGCCGGAGAACAAACCCTCCGGCAGTTCAAGCACCTTGTGATCGTTCACTCCGAACGAAGAAGCAACCTTCCTGGCGGAGCCCACCTCACGTTTGTGCGTCTGACCGTAAGATATCGTAAGCGCGTGAACATCATACCCCATCGATCTTGCTATTGCCAGAGTGGTGCTCGAGTCTATCCCACCGGAGAGCAATACCACAGCCCTCATGCGGTCACCCCCGTATCCTTCTGGTGGACCATGCGCCCTGCCCGAAACCTTCGTCCACACCCAGTGATACCTCGGTCACTCCCCCGGGGATATTGGCTGTCGAGATGAACCTGTCAAGAAGATAATTGGAAAGTGCCTCCACGGTTGTGGCACGCAGAGGGACCTTGACGACATCTGCAAGAGGGAACATGTATCTCTTTTCCAGCATGTCGACCGTGATCGTGTTGCCCGTATCATCCTCTGATATCTTTATCTCGGAGTTCATGGTGGGTATGATCACCCTGTGGTCGAGCTCACTCACCATTGATCTGAGGGCTTTCTTCATCTCGCCGAAATCGGCAAGCATGTGGTTCTCATCGATCTCTCCTGTTAGCTTCAAATGGACTGCATAGGAATGCCCATGCAACCTGGAGCATTTATCATGCTTCAGAAGCATGTGACAGGAGGAGAAGCGGATATTGGAATTCCAACCGTCTATCTGCAGATAATGCTGCATGTCCGACTCCAATGGTATGATGCGATATTAATGTTCACTCCCCGCGGTTCAATCCCTTCTTAAGAAGTAACGCCTGACCGGCACGGCGATAAGGATCAACAGAAACGGGGCAAGCAACAGAGGAGAAGGTGCCGGGAGGCTTTCCATCTCCTGCTGCGTCCCGGGCAGATTTCCCCCTGTAAATGGCTCGTCAGTGTAAACCTTTATCGACCCGTGCTTCTCGAAATAGTTGCTTATTGTGCCCGGAGTCGATTCTATGACCACACCGGGTGCGGCAGAGGAACTGAAGTAGCTGTAGTAGTAGTCAAGGTTGTAGATATCCTCACCGTCCACGTTAATGAATGTCCCGCTATCGATCCAGTCGGTGAACCTGTAAGGGTCGCGGAAAAGGAATTCGTGGTTGACCGGGTCAATATTCGCTATCACTGGATCCCTACCGTCATCAAGTGGTATGAGCACGTTGAACCAACCGTGTCCTCCCCATCTCTCATCGGGTTCCCTTCCGGGTGAAGGATCGTAAAGATATCCTATCTCAAGCCATGCAGGTATGCCGACGGCCCTGCAGAACGAGGCCATGAGGAGCGATTGATCGTCGCAGTCGCCGTACCAGTCCTGGAGACAGCCGGTAGCCCATTTGGGATAATCACCGTAAATCAACCGGTCCCTCTGGCGCTCCTCGGGAGTTGTATAGTTGAAATGTTCCTCCATCCAATCGTATATCGCCCTCACCTTTCCAAGGACGGTTGGCTCGTCCTTTGTCAGTAGATGCGCCGTGGAATTGATCACCGGGTCAAAAGGCTCGTATCTGTAATGATCGATCACTCCATCCTCGTCCTTATCATAGGGCCATGCGTTGACGCAGTAGCGTTCCACATATTCCACCGGAATATCATCCAATGTTCCCGAGTCCTCCTCCTCGATCTCCCATTGGTATGAGTGGAGGGTCATGTCGATCGTGACCTGATACCTCAACTCCCCTCTGAAATCGGAGATCTCCCATCCGGATATCCTGTTCTTTTCGCTGTCCCAATCTCCAAGTGGAAGGGTGTTCTCCGGAGAAAATCTTATATCAAGGACATCCTGGATCAGGAAATCCCTGTCCTCCCCCTCACCAGGGTCGAAAGGGATATCGAAGGGGGGGGCAACATTCACCTGTATCTCATTTGCCCTCCCGCCGCTGACCGATATATCGTAGGTCAGTGTCACACTTGCATTGGTCCATTCCGGAAAGGACATGTAGGGTTTCATCAGGTTCCTCAATGAATTTATGCCGGTGGTCTCCCTGATATCATGAAAAGGAAAACCTGGCAGGAACAGGAGCAGGACCACGAGTATAACGACAAATATCCTTACGGTCCAGACAATGCCTTTTCTCAATTTCGGGTCCATACCGGACCCAACCCTTGCCTTGTTCTTTCTTCCATGGCCAGGCGCTATCCTCTTCCGGCTTTCATGTATCGCCTCGCGGACCTGAGGATCATCTTCATCATCGATGATATCGTCCTCCTCATCGTCCCAGACGTCCCAATCATCCTCATCCTCAATTCTCAAGTTCTTATCTTTTTTAGGGGTCATCCCGGGAACCACCTGGCCTTCAACTGATTACAAACTTTTCCCGTATTAAACTTTATGGGGCGGGGACCGGACCATGACCTTTCAAAGACCGATCCGGAAAGTGAATTCCTTCCTTGCCTCATTGTCCCATCTGTCCCATGCCCTGTAAACGACCTTCATATCGAGCACGCTGTCCTGGTCAACGCTGTCCATCAGAAGAGTGCTGTTCTTGACCTCCTTCATTTCCAGAACAACGGTCCATAGATATCCGTCCCACGCTTTGGGGTCCGTCTGGAGCCAAGTGTCGTCTATCTTATCCTCAAGGTCCTCATCCGGTTCGAAGCCGATGTCCTTCCTGATCTGGATCCCCAAAGAGGCAAGCTCCTCCTCTTCCAGAAGTACATACGAGCCTTCCGAGAGGTATTGTACCTCTATCTCGCTGCTGAATCTGCCGTTGTCCGTTATGACCGCATAGACCATGATCTGGGATACATCCTCTATATCGACGCTGGGTGTGTAAGAATCGGTCACCAATTCATTGATGTAGAGCCATTCCTGGAAATAGGTGAAGTTCCTTCCTCCATCTGTCTTTAGCTCCAAAACCGGTTCCTGTATCTGAGGATCGGAGAAATCGCTGATCGGCGGGTTCATGGACAGCATCCACACGACGAACCATGCCAGGAGATACATGAAACCATTCTCCAGCCATTTCTTCCATTCGAGTTCCCTGATATCTATTCCGAAGCGGTGGAAAAGGTAGAGCACCAGGACCGCAAATGCAACCGGAGAGACTATCGGGACGATGAAATGCAGACCCGTATCCAGATAATAAAAAAGCCTCATCAATCCGAATGACAGTATCCCGGCCACCACTGCCACCGATAGTGAAATGTATATCATCTTGGCCGATTTGTTCTCCGTCTGAAGGAACTCGGTCTCATTGAACTCGGATGGCTGGAAGGCAGGTCTTTTCTCCTTTTCTTCCTCCGCCTTTTCCTCGTGAATGATCCTTCTCCTTGCCAACAGTATGCACCAGCCTTATTGATGTCCAATGGGTCTTTGGATAAAATCTTTTCCTATCCTAATCCCTGAGCTCGACAGCTGTTCTCAGAAGGTTGGAGATCCTTCTGTCCAGACGACCTCCGAAACCGTCGATGGCAAGGAACCTCGTTCGGCCTTCGCCTCTTATCTTTGCCACATAAAAAGGGTATGTCACGATATCATGTTCGATGATCTCGATGTCGCGGGACAATCGTAGGAGCAATATCCTGGCATCATTTTCTGTCACCCTTGGAGGGAGAACGTCTCCCTCCAGGGCCGTAACGAACCCCGGTTCGAAACAATGGTCTCTTGCCCACGGTCTGGAAGGTATCTTGACATCATCACTGACCGAATAAAGGTCCAGATTGCCCTCTCTTCGGACCCTCTTGACCAGTCCTTTCTTTTCAAGCGATGCAAGCGACCTCTTGACCCTGGTTATGTCCGTCCCTGAAGCTTTGGATATCCATGAAGGCTCTCTGGGAGAGGAACCGAGAACATTGAAAACGTCCATCTCGAGGTCGGTAGCCTTCAGAAGGCCGAGCAGACCCTCGCTTCTTCGAAGGCCTGTTCTACCCTGCCCGACTATCTCACCGGTCATCGAATCCAGGAAAACATCCGATTCCCTGACGTTCTTCATAAGTCCTTTTCTGTAACTCACGAGGAACCTGTAAAGCTTGATATGGTGGGGAGTTATCTCCTCTATCGATTCTTTCGGACCCCTGAGGAGGCTCCTCTTCAGGTTCCGCCTGGTGATATCGAGTGCTGAAGAAGCCCCGAGCCTGGGCTTTATTGCAGCTATCTCGACACCCTTCTTCAGAACCCTCTTCTTCAGAACCCTTTTTTCTTCCTCTTCACGTCCTTTGACCGCATGCCGATCTTTGACGACCCTCAACTTGGCAACCCTTCGAGATGCGGTGATCTGCTTTCTATGCTCTTCGAGCTCGCCGCGTAGCGAAACCATTTCATCGTGAAGCATATCCTCGAGCCTTTTCAATCGATCCTTGTTCTCCAGTTTTTCCTCGTCCAGCCTTTCCATCAACTTTGAAAGGAGCGAATCCTCGAATTCATGGGATGGGGCTTCCATGGCCCCGTTGTCGATCTCGCTCTTGAGGTCCTCCACCTCCTGAATGAGTTCCTCGACCTTTTCCTGCTGCTGCTCCTCATCCTCCCATACCAGAACCAGTTTGCGGTCGGACCGGCATGCTTTTTGTGATGGGTCCCTATCTCTTTCCCCGCCGATCCTGGCTTTCATTCCTATCTCGGATTCCAGGTCCTTTATCTTCTCCATCAGCCTTCTGTTCTCTTCTCTGGCACGTCCCGATTCCTGCATCACCTGTTTCAGCAGGTCCACTCCGGTCTTGTCACCACTCCCTCCTTTCAGGACATCGCCCCCGGATTCGAGAAGCCTGTTCAAGAGATCGGTCTCGGACCCGTCTGTTGAAAGCCCCATCACGTTGCACATCCATCTTAGCTCCTCATATCCCAGGGAACCGTTCAGGGAAGTCACGGCCTCTTCCTCAGGTGCTGCAAAGCATTCACCGGTCGGACCCTGTCGGCCATCACCCTTCGAAGGGACGGCCGGGACCGTGAAGATCCCCTTTATCATGTTCTCCTCCGCCTCATCCCCAGTTCTGACAACCAGGAGATGCTTTCCCTCGAAGACCCTCTCGCGAAGGCATTTGAGCATATCCCTTGCCTCCTCGACAGGAATATCATTGAAGACCGTGCCGATCCCGTCAAGGACCACAACCCATGAACCCATGTTCCCGATGGTCTTCTCCATCTTTGAAAAGAGGGACCTCAGGCTTCCGATCTGCAAGGATGGGTCGGCTGACCTGTCATCGAAAACCATATCGATCCTTCTGGGTCCAGGGGGAATGTTGTATGTCGATGGGTCATCAGCGGAAAGGAGCAGAAACCCCAGTGCACCCTCGACATTTCCGAGGAACATTTCGAGATCAACCCTGGAACGCTCCTTCAGCAGGACTGTGGAACCCCATGGAAGCTCCGGTATCGGTCCTTCCTGGACCACATCCAGGACTTCCGGTATATCGATAACCAATTCCGGTTGGTGATCAGGAGCCTCGGTCCCTGCCTCCTCGATCTCGCGGGCTTCATCAATGGAGCGTGGAATGGGTGTCGGCTCAAGGACCGAAGGCATATCTTTGGGTATGTAAGCACCCGTGAGCGGAAGGGAGATCCTCTTTCTGATCTTCTTCTCCTGGAATGCCTTCGGCATTGCAGAGCTCCCGGCATGGTGGGATAGACGCGGTCTCAATCTTATCAGGAAAGACCTCTGCTGGGTCTTCTGGTCGGCCACAATGGCTGTTCCGACAGGTATCCCCCTGATGAAATCGGAAACGGCAAAATCCTGTGGAAGTTTTGCAGGGACCCTTCTTCTCAAGGCTGACATGTCATCTTCAAGGGCAAGATTGTGCCCAAGAAGAATGTCGACCTGTGACAGTATCTCGTCGGATGTGGAAGCCGGCCTCTGTGTGGCCAGGATCATGGCACAACCTGGTTTCCTGCCCTGTTTGGCATATTCGATAAGTGCCTGAGAAGCCGGGGTCTGTCTGTTGTGTGGAAGTATGATATGAGCCTCATCTATAAGGAGCCAGGTAAGAGGTATCATGTCCGGGTCCGTCTCATCGAAACCATGGTGCTCTTCCTTCCTTGCGGTCTGTATCCTTCCCTCAAGGATCTTACGTGCGATGATCCCCGTTATCAGGCTTCTCTTGGAGTCTCCAAGGTTCGTATCGCTCACGTCAAGAACGGTCACCCTGTTCGGTGACGTCAGTTCCCTGAGAGGAGTTCCCTCTATACTGAATATCCCCCATCCTGCAGCAGCCGTGAACCTCGCTATCACGGAGCGTCTTGTCTGTGGGTTGTAACCTCCGGTCCTGCTGGTGATGCTGGCAGATGTTTCCATGCATTGAACTACATCTCCTATGGAGAACCGCTCCGGTCTGGGCGGGATATCAACCGGGACATCATTCATGATGGCCCTGTAACCGGACCTGACCTGATCTATCGCCGTTCCCACGAGGAGACCCTGGGTCTTGAACCTGTCCATATCAAAGACCTGGCACCAGTCCTCCGCGGTCATTTCACCGATCCCGATGGTGAATGGCCCGTCACAGTTCGTCGGAAGCATGCCGATATCCGTTCCCGGGGCAAGAACCTTCACCTCGGGGAACGAGGTCGGGCTGAGGCCCCATCTGTCCATGGCCTTCTTTTCCGATCTGGAGGCGTTCTCCATCTTCAAAGACCAGAAAATACCGATGGGGTCAACTAAAATGACACCTACCCCTATCGCAGACCTCACCAATTCTTCGGCAAAGATCCCAAGAGTATAGGATTTTCCGCTTCCCCTTTTACCACAGATGAAAATTATGTGCGGAAAGGCAGCATCGATGAACACCTCCCTTCCGAAAAGATCTTCCCCGGCCCCCTGCAACTCACCTACGGCACCTATCTGGAGCAGCCCCTTCCTTCTCCACTTCTTGTGGGCGGAGGCGCTCCTTCCAAGGACCACGTAACCGCTCTTCTCGTCGATCAGAGGTCTCAAAGGTGTATCGACCAATATCCCTTCCCGGCGGTCTATTCCGATCCTGTGCATATATTCACCATGCAGATCATCGTTGCGACCGTTCATATTGCCAGCCAAGCGATCCCACACTCCTCATTTCCCACATGCCACCTGATATGAAAACCTTTTCCTAGGGAAAACCCTAAATTGTGGGGTAGGGGATGGCCGGAGATCGTAAAGATCGGTTATCATCAAGGACCTTTATGGTGTATAAGCGGATCGTTACTTAAAAAAAGATATATAACATCCACGTTATATGAAGGCAAAGCATTCCAGTGCATTCCATTCAAAAAGGGGTGAAAAATATGCCTAAGAGAGCAAAGGTCGATTGGGCCGAGAACGATGACTTCAAGGTTCGCAAGAAGAGCAAAAAGAAGGCTCCGAGGATCGAGTTCGAGGACGATGAAGAGGAAGAGATCGTGGTCCCGGTGAAGAGAGCCGTGATCGTGGAAGAAGAGCCCGAACCAGAACCTGCACCGATCCAGGAAGAGGAGGAGATGGAGGAGATCGATGAGGTCGAGGAAGAAACGGTCGAGCCAGTTCATAGAAAGGATCAGGACCTTGACCACTACAGGCTCGATCAGGAGCTCAGGGCTATGATGGGGAAGAAAGAAGAGATCGAGAGGGCCTATGATTCCATAACAAGGAAAAGAAGAGACCTTCTGGACGAGGAGACCAGGGTACTTCAGCTCATGGAGGGGTTCGTGAAGGCCAATCTGATATCAATCCAGGCTGACAAGGAGGACCTGGAATCGAGGGAAGCCCGCCTGAACATAGAACGCAAGGAACTGATGGACAAGAGAGAGGATATTCTGAAAGAGATCAAATCCCTCGAAGAGGAAAGGGACGAGTTCCTGAACATGAAGAGAGAGATAGAGGAGGAAAAGAACACCTTTGATGCCCAGAAGGCCGAGATCACCAGGGAGAGGAATAAACTCGAAACGGAGAAGGCGGAGCAGGAGGAGAGGGAGAACAGGTTCTTCGAGGAAAAACAGCAGTTCAAGAAGCTTGAAGAGGAACTGCTGGAAAGGGAGAAGAAGTTCAAGAAGGAGAGAGTTCTTCTTGACAAGGAGAGCGATTCCATCGACAGGAAAAGGGACCTTTTCGAAAAGGATGTCGAGGAATTCAATGCCACCAGAAGGTCCCACGAAAAGGAATGGGACGACTTCCAGGACAGATACAACAAGTTCCGGATCGAATTCAGGGAATACGAGAAAGGGAAGGAAAAGCTCGAAGCATGGGAAAGGAAGCTCGAGGAAAAGCAGAATATGGTCAGGGAGGATGAGAAGGCCTTCAAATCCGAGAGGGACTCCCTTATAAGGGAGCAGATGGAAGTGGATAAGAGGCGTGACGAATTCATGGGTGAGAGGCGGGACCTGGAGAACGAGAAGAGGCTGTTCGAGAAAGAGCGCAGCAGGATCCTTGGAATGAGGGAGGAAGCCGAGGAAATGCTTCGGTCCATCGAAACGGAAAGAACGTCTCTCAGATCCGATATCGAGGATTTCGAGAGAAGGAAGGAGGGCCTTATTCCTCTTGAAGATCACGAGAGAGAGGTCAGGCGGCTCAGGGACAGGATATCAGACCTGGAGGAAGGGCTTTCATCCCGGAAGGAGGAAAAGATGGCGAAGAAGAGACCGAGGGTCGTGGAGGAGGAAGAAGCTCCCCCGAAGAAGAAAAAGAGGCCCGTGGTCCTCGAAGAAGAGGATGAAGAGGAAGAAGATAACCTCTTCATGGTCAAGAGACCAAGAAAGGCCGCTGAGGAACCTCCGGTGGAAGAGCCCAAAGTGGAGGAAAAGGAGACGGAACCGGAAATTGACCAGGCCGAATACAAGCCCAAGATCGTCAAATGCAAGGGATGCAGCGAGAAGATACTCGTCAAATCCCCCAAGCGTCCTATCATCGTTACCTGTCCCAAATGCGGCAAGAAGGGGAAACTTTCAAAGTGATCCGCCGGACAATGATATCTTTCGCATGCCCCCCCGCCAGGGCAGGTCCGTTTAATTTCCATTTCGATCCTGGAGCTTACGATATAATTATTCGACAGGATCTTCCGGATATACCATCTTGACACTGTTGAAAAGGTTCTGCCTGTCTAACCGCCCCTGATGTCCTTGATGATATCGTCCCTCGCCATCGCAGCCTCTCTGAAGTCCGGTTTCAGCGCCAGCGCCCTCTCGAATGCCTCCTTTGCGCGGATCAACCTGCCCTTCTCGTATAGAAGTACACCCTTGTTGTAGTAATATTCGAAATTGTTCGGCTCCAGCGAGATCGCCCGGTCAAAACACTGGATCGCCCTTCTGAACTTACCCATCGCATCGTACGAGTTGCCCAGGTTGAACCATGCCAGGGAGTTCTTTGGATTGTGTTCAAGGACCTTTTCATAGACCTTGACCGCTTCCTCGATCCTTCCCAGGTTCTTGAGTGCAGCCCCCTTATTGGATAGGGCATCCCACTTATGGGGGTTCAATGCAAGCGCCTTGTCGAAGCATTCTATGGATTTGTGAAGCTTTTTCAGGTCCATGAACACATTTCCCATGTTATACCACGTTTCCGACTTCTTGGGACGTATCTGGAGCGATCTCTTGAAACACTCCAGGGCCTCCTCCAGCTTGCCGATCTGATGCATGGCATTCCCGTAGGCAAACCATGCATCCGGATTCTCCGGATTGAGTTCCAGGGCTTTGTTGAAACAGAATATTGCCCTGTCAACATCGTTATCGAGCTGGAATTTCGATCCCCTGTCGAGCCATTCGATGTCCGAGATCAGTCGACCTTCTTCATCCGTGTCATGCATGGCGAAAACATCGACCGAATACCTTCTGTAGGCATCCTCGTCGATGGTGACCTTCTCAGAAAGAGCCTTCTCGAACCAGTTCTCGGACTCTGCCTTGTTTCCCTGGGCTTCAAGGATGACACCCTTGTTGTACATCGTCTCGGTATCCCGCGGGTCCAGCTTGAGGACCGCATCGAAACAGATCAGTGCATCATTTACACGTCCGAATTTCGAGAGAAGCACTCCCTTGTTGAACCATGCATTTATGGATGAGTTGTCGAGGTCCGTGGCTTTGTCAAGGCATCTCATCGCATCCTTCGGCTCGTTCATCTTGGCGAGAAGTGCTCCAAGATTGGACCAGGCCTTGATGTTCTTCTTTTCCAGTTTTATGACCTGCTTGTAGGCTTCGACGGCCTCCTCGTTCCTCATGAGGTTCTGAAGTGTGAATGCCTTGTTGAACCAGGCATCGGCTTCATTCTCGTTCTCCTTGATCGCGCCGTTGTATTCCTCCAGAGCCTTGAAGTAATCCTGGTTATTGAAGGCCATTCCACCCCTGGCCATTCTGGCCTCGTATTCGGAAGAAGGCATGTATCGCCACCAGGGGAACTGAAAGATGTGATTGGTATTTAATTTTAGGGTGGCTTTTGGTGCGAATTTGTATCAGCTGTTCATCGAAACCCTCAACAGCAGGACATCGATCGTCCCTCTCTCCATTCGGTGAAAATGGAAGCGGTGAGGCAGTTCGATCGATGCCTCCATGATCTCGATGTTCGAAGCCCCCATCCTCTCATACTCGGCAAGGACAAACTTCCTGGTTGAACCGTTATGGATGCTGTAGATCACGGAACCGCATCTGCATGCTCTCATTATGAAGCCACGGTCAGCGTTCCTGTTCTGCGCCCCGAAAGGCGGATTCATGAACACCGTATCTGTAACGGGAATTTCAAGGGCAGGGTCGGACACATCACCCTCGATCAATTCCAGGGTCGAGTTCTTTCCCAGATAACCTTCGTTGACCAGTAATGCAAGGTTCTTCCCTGCAACCTCAAGACATCTTGGATCCATGTCCATTCCCAGGGCCGATCTGGCCCCGAGCATCAAGGCTCCAAGGGCAAAGGGCGCTCCTCCGCAACCGAGCTCCAGTATGGACTTGTCCCCTATGTCCCCCCCCCCCATGGCTTCCCAGAGTATGTCCGAAACGAGGGAGGGAGGCGTCCTGTACTGCTCCAATCTGGCATCCGGCTCTGCAATATCCTTCATTTCCGAAAGGGCTATCTCAAGATGTTTCTTCCTCATCTCCCGGCCCCCAACATGTCCAGGATCTGGCAGGCCTTGCATCGGTCCATGGACCCGTTATCGATGACCGGCTCCGAGCATCGTGAACATCTTCCAAATGCCGCGTTCGACCGCGGTACAAGGGGCAACACCTGCTCGTGGAACCTGAGGAGGCTGTGCCTCGTTCCGGGTGTGTCTCGCTCGGCCCTCAGGAGAATGTCCTGGAACACTCTCCTGTGTGCCCGCTCCGAATATGGGCATTCCGGTTCATGGATCGGAAGGTCGAGAAGATGTGCTGCAAGATATGTCTCAGTCTCGGGAGTGGTCCTTAGAGGCATCGACCGCGGGATCAATCCAGGTACCACCTCCATGTGAGGGCCCATTCTGACAAGCCTTTGAAGGTCAGCACTCATCACGTTCATGAGGACCGTCTGCGCCATATCATCCAGATTATGACCGGTCACCAGAACATCGACCTCTGTTTCACGTGCCAACCGGTTCAGGGCCTGTCTTCTCAATATACCGCAGATCGTGCAGGGCCCCGTTCCTGATCGTCTCACCATTTCATCGAGGTCAAGTCCGTAAAAGGCTTTGAACGAAAGGAGTTCCCATCTTATCCCGAGCTCCTTGGTGAGCCTCTTTGCGATCCCTATCGATGACGGACGATAACCGGATATGCCCTCGTCGATCGTCAGCGCCACAAGCTCAACATCCCTGAAAGGTTCTATCAGCTCGTTTGTCAGCTTCAGGGCAAGCAGTGAGTCCTTGCCGCCGGAAAGCGCCACACCTATCCTTTTTTTACCCTTTAGCAGCTTCTGGGACCTCGCCTCCTTCCTGAGTCTCCTCCTCAGCAGGTCCATAAAATGGGTTGCGCACAGATGCTGTCCGCTATACCGTATGAAAATCACGGATCCTTTCCTGCATCTGTCGCATACAATTGACATCGGCGGCAAAAAGGAGGAGA
>JAFGJI010000072.1 GCA_016929175.1 Thermoplasmatota archaeon
GGAGACCACAAGAAGAAGGCCACCCTGGCGCTGAAGGAGAAGGGATACACGAACATATCTGAGTGAGGTTGATGAGAAAAAAAAAGTTGGACCGATACAGGAACATGAACATTCTCGAGCTTATCGGCCTTGAAGCCCATGTTATTGCCCATACCGACACCGGTCTTGTGGGTCTGAGGGGCAGGGTGATCGATGAGACCCGGAACATGCTCCTGCTCAGAACGGAGGAAAAGGACATAAAGGTGATGAAGAAAGGAGCCCAATTCGAGCTTACGGTGGACGGTCCAAAGGGCAAGCTTGTCGTAACCCTGGCGGGTGATGACCTTCTGATACGGCCCGAGGACCGGACAAAGAAGCTTGAAAGGAAGAGAACTTCCGATGACCAAAGGAGCTCCATCTGACGGCCCAATAAAAGATCGCGATCAAGAAAAGGAAATGGTGGTGTTAAATGGCAACCAAGAAGGAAGAAATATCTCCTGCCGACAAAAGAGCGGAAGCATCCAAGATCACCGAGGCAGAGAGAAAACAACCCAAGGCCTCTGAAGCGAAGAAGGTCACGAAGAAGACCGAATCCGCAGCCGAGATCGATGTGGTCCAAAGCAAGAAGACCGTTACTATCAGGAAAAAGCCGGAGGCCCCAAAGGCCAGGAAGACAGGCAGGATCTCTGGAGGAAGAGGCTCGATCATCAAAGCCCGTGATATAGGGGTTGATATCGAGAAACCTTCGAAAGACTGTGATGATCCGAACTGTCCTTTTCACGGTACTCTATCCGTACGTGGTTTCTCTTTCGACGTTCAGCTTGTTTCCAAAAAGATGGAAAGGACCGTCGTGGTGATGAGGGAGAGACGGCACTATATCAAAAAATATCAGAGGTTCGAAAAGAGAAGCTCCAGGTTCTTTGCCCATATGCCGCCCTGCATCGAGGCAGACATTGGTGACATGGTAAGGGTCATGGAATGCAGACCCGTCTCAAAAGGGACCACTATGGTGGTCATAGGGAGGATATGATATGAAGGGGATCGCTGGAAATCAGACCAGGGGACTGCTCATCGGAGCAAAGGTGATCTGCGCGGACAACACCGGCGCAAAGATCGTGCAGATAGTCCAGGTCCTGAAATATCACGGCACAAAGAGGAGAGTACCATCCGCGGGCATCGGAGATATCGTCATAGTCAGCGTAAAGAAGGGAACCCCCGAGCTCAGGAAACAGCTTTTCCCGGCAGTGATAGTCCGACAGAGACGCCCTTTCAGAAGACCGGACGGTATGATGGTCTCCTTCGAGGACAACGCTGTTGTCCTGACGACCAAAACGGGAGAGACGAAAGGTTCCGACATCAAAGGTCCAGTGGCGAAGGAAGCGGCCGAGAGGTTCTCAAGGATAGCCGCAACGGCTTCCACAATTGTGTGAGGAGGAGCCAAAATGTACACACGATCGTGTAAACCCACAAAACAGAGGAAGGCCCAGGCGAATGCACCACACCACAGGAGGAATAAAACACTCAGGGCTCCGCTCGATCCAGCCAGATATGGGAGCAGCAGGGTGAAGAGGATCACCCTCAGGACAGGTGACACTGTAAGGGTTCTGAGGGGGTCGAGACAGGGGCACGAGGGGAAGATCGCCGATGTGGACCTGAAAAAAGGAAAGGTGTCCATAGAGAAAGCCCTTCTCAGGAAGGCAGACAACAAGGAGGTTCCGTTATGGTTCGACCCTTCCAATCTGCTGGTTACGAAGATGGATCTTTCAGATCCGCTCAGGAAGGAGAAGTTCAAGGGATTGGCGGAGGAGTAATGGAGGTATAGAGATGACCAAGGATTCAAGACACATGAAGAGGTACACGGCACCCAGGTCATGGCCACTTCCAAGAAAGGAATATGTTTGGGCCGTAAAGCCAGTTCCAGGGCCGCACAGCAAGGAGCAGTCCGTTCCGCTAATGGTGGCTCTGAGGGACATGCTTCATCTTGGGCGGACATCGGCCGAGATCAGAAAGATCCTCGGCAGGAGAGAGGTCCTGGTAGACGGCAGGGTAAGGATGAACTACAAACATATAGTGGGTCTGATGGATGTAATATCGATACCCAGGATCGACAGGCATTACCGCGTACTTCTCAACCCGAGGGGAAGGATATCACTGAAGGACATAGATGCATCCCAGTCCACATGGAAACTCGTCAGGATCATGGACAAGAGGAAAATAAGGGGTGGCAGGACCCAGTTGAACCTTCATGATGGAAGGAACATGATAGTGGATAAGGACTCCTACAAAACAGGAGATGTCCTGAAGATATCCCTTCCGGACCAGAAAGTGATCTCCAAGGTTGACATCAAGGAAGATTCACTGGCAATGCTCACCGGTGGAGCCCATATCGGAACCGTCTGCAGGATCAAGAAGATAGAGAAGACCCGGAACCCCATGCCTAACATCGTGGAGTTCCATGAGGGTTTCAATACCATCGTGGACTACGTTTTCATGGTAGGTTCTGACAGATCGGAGATCGAAGTTGCGGAGGTGTCCATCATATGAACGGGGATACATCCGAAAAGGGAACAAGCCCGATGAGGGAGATAAGGATAGAGAAGGTCGTGGTCAATATCGGCGTTGGAGATGCGGGAGAGAAGTTGAGCAGGGCAGAGAAGGTCATCCTGCTGATCACCGGCCATAAGCCTACCCAGACCCTATCATCCCACACGAACAAGGATCTTGGTATCCGCGTGGGGATGCCCATCGGATGCAAGGTCACGCTCAGGAACAGCGACGCTCCCGAATTCCTCAGGAAAGCCTTCGAGGTAAAGGAGAACCGCATTATGGACTACTCATTCGATCAGGAGGGGAACTTCTCCTTCGGCATCTCGGATTATACCGATTTCGCAGGTATGAAATATGATCCAGATATCGGCATTTTCGGACTTGACATCTGTGTTGTCCTGAAAAGGGCTGGAAAGAGGGTGAAGCTCAGAAAGAAGGCCAGATCCCATATTCCAAATTCACACAGGGTCGGTCGGACAGAGGCCATGGATTGGGTAGCGAAGAAATTCGGTGTGGAGGTGCTTGGATCATGACCGGGGAACGAGTAAAAAGGACCTTCGGAAGAAAGGAAGGTTGCCACAGGTGCGGACGCAAAAGGGGACTCATCAGGCGCAATGGTATGCATCTATGCAGGCAGTGCTTCAGAGAGATAGCCCCGCAGATAGGGTTCAAGAAATATTCATGAGGAGTGTGACAAGATGCAGAACGATCCATTATCGGACGCCTTGTCCGTCATGAAGAATGCAGAAAGGGCAGGAAAGGGAGAATGCAGGGTGAAACCCGCCTCCAAGCTGATCGGACGGGTCCTGAAGGTCATTCAGGAGAACGGATATATAAGACAGTTCGAGTACAATGAGGACGGAAGGGCTGGCTGGTTCAGGGTCACCTTGAACGGCAGTATAAATGATTGCGGTGTCATCAAACCCAGGTTCAGGGTGAAGAGGGCTGAGATGGAAGGTTACGAGGCGAGGTTCCTGCCTGCCCAGAACTTCGGTGTCCTCATCCTTACAACGACCAAGGGAGTGATATCGAACGATAAGGCCAAGGAGCTTCACACTGGCGGGAGACTCCTGGCATTTGTCTATTGAGGTGATATGAATGGTAAAGGTAGACGTTATCACCAAGGAGATCGAAATACCATCCGGGGTCACCGTGAAGCTCTCGGGCGATCTCCTAACAGTCAAAGGGCCAAAGGGAGAGCTCGAGATGCATTTCGTGCATCCCCGTGTATCCATCAAGGTCGAAGGCAACCATGTGTCGGTACATTGCGATAAACCCAAAAGAGCCGAGATGGGCCTATGCGGCACCTGGACCGCTCATGTCAAGAACATGGTCAATGGAGTAACGAAAGGCTTCCATTACAGGATGAGGATAATCTATTCCCACTTTCCCATCAAGACCTCGGTCAAGGGAAAGGAGCTTGTGATCGAGAACTTCCTCGGGGAGAGGCATCCAAGGACCGCCAATATCCTTGAAGGCGTGACCGCGAAGATATCAGGGGACTCGATCATACTTGAGGGGGCCGACAAGCAAAAGGTCGGCCAGACTGCATCGAACATTGAAAAATCAACCATAGTGAGAGGCTACGATCCACGGGTCTTCCAGGATGGTATCTATCTCGTGAGCAGGGGTGAATGATCATGGCCAAGGAAAAGAAGGAAGTGAAAGCGGCCTCCGATGTTGTGAAGGAGAAAAAAGAGGCCGTTACCAAGACCCCTCCCACCAGAAAGAAGATCAAACCCCAACTGGATGAAGGGACGCGCTCTTTGCTGGACAAGAGAAAAGAGCGGTACGATGTCCAGCCACACTTCAAGAGGGGCGAATGGTTCAGATACAAGAAACTGGGCACCAGCTGGAGAAGGCCGCGTGCCGTCACCAACAAACAGAGGAAGAACCTCAAGTACAGGCCCTCAAAGGTCCGGATAGGGTTCGGCAAACCGTCAAAAGTGAGAGGTCTTCATCCCTCGGGATTCATCGAGGTGCCCGTTCACCGGATCGAGGACCTTGAAGGTATCGATCCCAAGGTCCAGGCGGCAAGGATAGGAGCCACGGTGGGAACCAGGAAAAGGAGATCTATCGTGGAAGCTGCGGATTCCAAAGGTATAAGAATATTGAACAGGGGGACGATGTGATGGACCTTTCAAACCAGAGAAGGATGGCATCGGAGATCCTCAAGTGCGGCCAGAACCGGATCTACATGAACCCCAACAACCTCGAGGACATCTCCGAAGCCGTCACAAGAGGCGATATCAGGAAGCTGATAAAGGAAGATGTCATAAAGGCCCGCCAGGAAAGGGGTATCTCTTCCGGAAGGAAGAAAGAACGGATGAAACAGAAGGAAGCGGGAAAGCGTAAGGGACACGGATCGAGAAAAGGAAGCAAATATGCGAGGTCGCCCAAGAAGAGGAGATGGATCCAGACGATCAGGCCGATAAGACGGACCCTGAAAGATTACAGGTCCGATGGGACCATTTCTTCCGAAACATACAGATACTACTACAAGCACGCTTCGGGAGGAATATTCAGATCGGTGGGTCATATGAGGTCTCATATGCAGACGGAAAAGCTGCTTCTGAAGCTCCCCGGGGACAAGGAGGTGAAGTGATTTGGCCTACGGACCGAGATATCATGTTCCCTTCAGAAGGAGAAGGGAGGGCAAGACCGATTACCGGGCCAGGCTGGCCCTGATAAAATCCGGAAAACCCAGGGCGGTGGTGAGGAGAAGCCTCTCCGGAACCATAGTCCAGCTTGTCGAGTTCCATGAGGGCGGAGACAGGGTGATCGCCCAGTCAAGCTTCATGGACCTCAAGAGATTGGGATGGGAACATTCCCTGAAAGACACCACAGCATCATACCTGGTGGGTCTTATCGCGGCTGTAAATGCGCAGAAGGCTGGAATATCCGAGGCTGTCCTTGATATAGGGCTCCATGAACCAACCGTCGGCAACAGGGTGTTCGCAACATTGAACGGACTCATCGATGGCGGAATGAACATCCCTCACGGCGACGGAATATTCCCGGATGAGGGAAGGATCACCGGGGAGAAAAGGAACGTGAAGGGGCTCCCGGATGATTTCGAAAAAATGAAAAAGAAGATCCTGGAGATGTGAGCATATGACCGAGGACGAAAAGAAAAAGATAGATAAAGGTTCGGAAACCCCCGTTTCTGACATTGGCGAGGATACCATTCCCCCGGTCGATATTCCAGATGAGCCAGAGGACGTTGAGGCCGCTACCGTTGAGGAAGAAACGGAAATGGGCAAGAGGCCGCACATCCTCAAGAAGAAGATCCTCCAGAAGGTGCACAAGGACAGAAAGGATGAAGGTGAATGGACACCGAGGACAAAGCTAGGGTCCATGGTGAAGGGAGGCCAGATAAGGACCATGACCGAAGCCCTGAACTGCAGTCTCCCCTTGAGGGAGCCGCAGATAGTCGATACCCTCATGGGAGACACCCTGGTAGATGAGGTCCTGAAGGTGAACATGGTCCAGAGGATGACCGACTCCGGAAGGAGGAC
>JAFGJI010000073.1 GCA_016929175.1 Thermoplasmatota archaeon
CCGCACTTGGAACACTGGATACCGATGGGGCTGAACTCGGTCACTAGCTTCTCTCCGCATCTGCCGCATCTGTACATCTTAGACCCTTCCTAAGCGGTTCGCCAGGGTGTTGAACTTGCCGGTCCTGGGTTGATAGGCCCCCCCTGCGAACTTGTGCGAACAGGACCTGCATTCCCATATCCCTGAGGCAACCCTCTTCACGTTCCTCTTGGTACATTTCGGGCATACATAAATGGACCTCTTGCTGCCTTCCAGTGCCCGTATCTGTTTCTTGACACTTATACCATACCTGGCACCGAACTTGCCGGAGCTTCCGACCTTCTTCGTTCTTCTGCTCATTGGAGGTCCTCCATCGGGATATAACCTCTGGGAAGGACCCTACATAAGAATTCCTTATTTATATGTTCCGCAGGATGCCCGTAGCCCCAGACAACAGTTACTTTTCAGTGGTCGTTCTGGTTGAGCAGCCTGGTCTGAACCTCGCCGTGCGTGCGCGAGTTGAGCATATCGAAGAAGTCGATCTGGAGCCCGGCGGGTATCTCCACGATGCATACCCACTCACCGCCCTTGGTCCATTCCTCCCTTATGACCTTTCCGAAAGAGCGTATCTCACCGACGAGTTTTCCGTAATGAGCTGCCTCCGTCTTCACGGCGATCTGGGCTGTTTCGACACGGATGGGAAGTATCGGTCGGAGCTCTTTGATTATATCATTCATCTGGGATTCCGCACTTCTAAAGGGATCTATGTTGACCTTGACCTCCTCCATTGCCAGCTCTATCCTCTGTGGGGGGTGTGGGGTCTTGTTCACCGGATTGATGCAGTTCCTGGAGATCAGCGATATGATCTGCTTCCGCTTCTCCTCCTGCATCCTCTTCCTTTGCTCGGTGGTCAGCTGGATCTCACCCTTTTCAAGGATGATGACCGCGACCTTCATCACATCCGCGGTCCCGAAAGCCTCCATCAGCTGTTCGGAGGAGGCCCTGTCTCCTTTGTGGGCATCCTTGAAAACCTCCTCAACAGCAAGTATCTCGGAAAGCTCCGGCCTCTCCTCAGCTTCCCTGAACTTGCTGGCCAATTCCGGAGAAACGAATATCTCGAACCTCTCCCCGTATCTGTCCAATCTTGCTATCACCGCATCATCCAGGGAGACCATGGAGATCACCTTTACTTCTTGGCCTCCTTCACGAACTGGGCCACCTTCTTGGGATCGACCTTCTGGAAAGGCTCCTTCTTGCGGACCATGCCGATCTCGACAGCGAGCGAGTTCAGGCTGCCTTCCTCGGTGGCGCCCAAAAGCGCCTCGAGGCCCAGCTTGATGGCCTCATCCTGGGAGAAGTTGCTCTTGTACTTATCCTCGAATATCTCCATCACCACGCTCCTCCCGGAGCCTATCGACCCTGCTTTGTAGGACATCATGGCACCGGAAGGATCGGTCTCGTAAAGATGGACCCCTTTGTCATCCACACCCGCTATCAGCAAGGCTGTGCCAAAAGGCCTTACACCACCATACTGGGTATAGTTCTGCTTGAAGTCGCATATCTTCTTGACCAGAACATCCACGGGTATCCTCTCGCTGTAGGTTATCTTGTTGATCTGGGCTTCGATCCTGGCCCGGTCCACCAGAACCCTTGCATCCGCAACCAGCCCGCTCGTGGCGCATCCTATGAACTCATCGATCTTGAAGATCTTCTCGATGGAACTCGGTTCGATCAGGGGGCTTGTTATCCTCTTGTCGATTATCAGGATGGCACCATCCTTGAATTTCAGACCGACCGTGGTCGTCCCCCTCTTGACGGCTTCCCGCGCATATTCCACCTGGAAGAGGCGACCGTCCGGGGAGAAGACCGTGATAGCCCTGTCATATGCCATGTTGCCCGGTTGCATTTCTTTCACCCTGGTTCGATAAAGATGGACCGGAAAGGTGCTTCCCTCTCCAGGTCTCGACTTCACGAAGAATCCTGCTCTCATAAATACTTATTGGGTTCCTTCCTTCAGCTTGAAGGATTCCATATCGTTAGTCCCCTTCATGACAGTTCGTCCCGATAATGCTTCTCTTCCCTGACTTTTTGAGGCACGAACTTCAGAAAAGCCGATCTGAGGGTGCCGGATATCCCGGCAACGTTCATCTGGAGCCTGCCCTCCTTGAGTTCCCTGCCGTTGAGGCTCTCTATGATAAGGACCATGTCCCGGTATCCCCGATGCCAGGTTCGGATGATGCCCCATCCCTGGTGATAGTAAACGAACCAGGGTTTCACCCTCTCGAAATCCTTCTCGGACAGGTCACGGGTTCGGCCCCTGATAAGATTGATCAGGAGGCCCTTCCCGACGCCCTCCGGAGAAGCGACGTGTAGGACAACATACCTCTTTCTGTTGTCGTGGACCATGCTTCTTTTAGGTCCTTGCATTATATGAAGTTTGGCAGGGCCAAATGTTGCACGGTCCTACCAGAACCGTTTAATAATGTTGGTCCCCGATACATGGATAAACCTTATATGCCCAGCAAGGATATTTGTAAATATCAAGTATCCCTACTTCCGAAAGACCAGTAGCCAAGGAGGAACGACCAATGAGATCCATACTGTTCCGGTCCGTTATGATCATAACCGTAATTGGAGCAATACTGCCGATGGCACTTTTATGGGATAACGAAGAGGCCAAAGCCCAGGAAGCCGGGACTCCAATGGAACTCAACAGGATATCGGTCTATCTCGACGAGCAGTTCTCATTGTCGCCTCTCCCCCCGGACAGCACGGAGTTCCAGGCAATTTCGATCCCGAACGGCTTCATAAGGGATGGTCTTTTCGGATACAGCATACTTCCCATCGGGCATCTCTACTGGAAGGATGTGGGTATCTGGAATACACCTCCTCTGAGGGAGACCATCAACCTCGGCGGGGAGGTCCGTGTTTCGGTTTACGCAACGAGAGGTTCGGAATCCGGGAGCGTGAGCTGTGATTTCTGGTTCTACATCATGAGAGGGACCGAGGTCCTCCTGAAGCTCGAGGCCATGAGCAAGACCCTCCAGAGTGGGATCGATACGGAGGTTGTGGCCACCAGCCGTTTTCCCTCCGGCAACGATACAACGATTGAGGCGGGTAACACACTATCTCTGATGATCCAGGCAAGATGCAACGGCGGGGCCACATTGAGGTTCGGCTCCACAGATCTCGATTCCGGGTTCACGTTCGGCTCGAACTCACTGCAGCTTGCGAACATATTCATGGACAGGGAAAAGATCACTGTGGAGTACAGGGACGCCTTCATGGTTCCCTGGATCATGCTCTACACGGAACTGAAGGTGGACGGTGTGATCCTGCCGAACGAGCAGATAATGTCCCAGATCAACCCCATCAACCGTACAAGGGAGATCATCTGGGAAAGGGAAAGCCCTCCGGCCAACTATGAGGTCTTCATTTCGATGTCATATCATTACTCGGGTATCAACAACATATCTGAAACGAAGGTCCTCACCGTCCAAAAACCATACGTGTCAAGGATAGATATGATAAAGGACATCCTGGGACAGGTCCTCCTCTATACCCTGCTTGGAGCCATCATCATAACGGCGATGGTTCTTTTTTCCAGGTATCGCAAGGGGGTGTGGAACAGAAGGTTCCGGGAACTCCCGATGGCTCTTCAGGATGAGAGCAAACACAGGAAGAAGAAAGCCTGGAAGGCTTCAAAAAAGGAAAGGAGGAGGGAGGAGCGGGCAGGCCGGAAGGAGCGGAAGGAAAGGGATAAAGGGGAGGATACCGGGGAATTCTCCCTGTTCAAGAGAAAGGAGCCGCCTTCCTCCCGATCCGAAAGATCACGCGGAATCATCCTGGATGCTGAAAACGTGGATGAGATAGAGCTCTGATGATCAAGACCCGATCTGACCGGGACATGCAAGGCTGTCAGAATTCAAAAAGTGAGGTCTGCTTGGGGTCCTTTTCCACTTCGCTTGAGATCACGCTCTTGGAGTCCCGCCCCCCGGGCTCATCCCCATTCTTCCCGGAAGCCTCCTTCACATCTACCTCAGCTTCCGGCTGCTCCTCTCCGGGTTCGTAAGCCGATCCTTCAACCTCCAGAACCTTTGGGGTCGACATAGAGGACCGGTGATCCTCAGCGGCCGCAAGGATCCTCTTGAGGTCCTTCTCCGTAAGTGAATCACCGGACAGCATTCTCAGGTGCTCCTTTGTAAGATATGCCCTGGCAACAAGGTTTGCAGAGAAACCCTCCTCTCTTTTCACCAGAAGCCGGAACCTGTAGAGGGGGTCCTCCTTGATCGTCCTTATGGAAGTGTGGGTGTAGCGCCCGAGCAGGAAGGATATCTCTTTAAGGGACGCCCTGGTGTCCTTGGTCCTGGACATGGACTTCAGATAGGTGGGGAACTGGTATCTGGAGCGGTTGCGGTTCGGGTACTTCCTTGCCACGCAGAGCGTGGCAAGCGTATCCTTGGCATATTTCCAGAGTTTGTAGTTCTGCCTCCTTGCCACTCGTCCCAGGTATACGTCGGACCGGGAGAGGCGCTGCATCCCCCTGTCTATATCCTCCGGGTGCGACATCGATACATTGAGGTTCTCGGCAAACCATAATACCAGACTCTCGATGTTCTCTTCCGTTTCCATGAGCGCCTTTCTGGCATCCGATATGGTATTTGCCCTGAACACCATATCAAGGGTATTGAAGATATTTTCCTTGTTGTCGCGCAACCCCAGAACGGCCAGGTCCCTCATCGTGATGCGGGTCTTTCCGAAAGAGACCATCTGAAGGTCTCCGATGGCGGACCTCATGTCGCCTGAAGAGCGCTCGGCTATGCCCTGGAGAACCTCCCTCTCATGTTCTACCCCCTCCATTTCGCATATCTGGGACAACCTTCTGACCATCGAGGACGACATCAATCTCCTGAACCTCAGCTTCTCGCATGTGTAAGATAGCGATGCCCCGGCGCCGCTTATCAATGCGTAAAGGTCGTTCACGATGAGTATCACGGGCTGCCTTGTCAATCTGACGAGCTCAACGATAGCGCGTTTTCCCCCCCGATCCGATAGATCGACGCCATCCTCCGAAACGGCACCCCTCTCGTAGAGGTTGTCCGCCTCATCAAGGAGTATCAGTTTTTGTTTATGGTCCCTCTCTCCGGAGAAACCTTTCATGTCGGTGATGTCGTGGGACATCGCGCCTCTGGTTGCAAGCTGCCTGATCGATCCGAGGTTCCTTGCATCCGATGCGTTCAGCTCAACCACTTCCCACCCCTTCTCACCAGCCAGGGCAAGGGCGGCCGTCGTCTTGCCTGTTCCTGGCTCTCCCTCCAGTATCAGGGCCTTTACCTTGGGGACGGAACCTCCCTCCCACCCTTTTGCCCATGTCCTCATCTGATCGACGACCTTGTTGTGACCGACAAGGTCGCCCAGGGTGGAGGGTCTGTACTTTTCGGTCCACGATGATATACGTGAACCTTCTCCGATACCGGCCATGAACGAGTAAGGAAAACCTACGTACAAAACCCTTTCCCGAGAGGCGTGTGAAACTATCATTCAATGTGAGTTGGCACAGTCGAACTGATGCAATAGAATTTAAATATCCACCCCATGGTTAACCTGAACATCGCTGCATTACCGTATACGTGGAGTGTTGATATGAGTTCAAAAAAAGGTCCGACCACGGGGGAAAGTGTGATGGAGGCTCAGGAAAAGACGACCATGGACCGGCTTCCGCTGGGTATCATTGTTATCGACCCAAAGGGCAACATCGAATTCATCAATTCCGATCTCTCGGAGCGAATGGGAGTGGAAAAGGAGAGCATCACCTCATCACTGCTGTACGATATACTCGAACCATCCTGCATCCCGGACGTGTTGTCGTTCATCAGGTCGGGGAAGAGCGGTCCAAGGGAGCTGAACCTCATCCTTGATCCCCCCTCCGGAAGTTTGTTGAACGGCCTGTTCCTGGTGAAGGAACACACCCTGGGAGACAAAAAGGGTTTCCTGTTTGTCCTCAAGGAGCTGAATGTAGGGACTACGAAGAACGAGATAGGCTTCCAAGCCCTGGAAGGACTGCCCATACCGATCACCATATTGAACAGGGACCTCAAACCTCTGTTCCAGAACAGCTCGGTCGATGAATGGATAATACTCCCATCAAAAGGAAAGGACCCCATTAGCAGCCCCGGAAAGGAGATCAGGGGAAAGCTGTTCGAATGTCTCACGACCGGGAGGACGGTGAGCTTCAACATCCAGGTCAGAACATCGGAGGAGCCCATCGAATTCGAGGTCATAGCCCATCCTCTTCCTTCCAGGGAAGGACCTGAACAGGTGATGGAGATATGGATACCCCGATCAACCGATGTTGACAGAAAACGGGAGGGGCAGGATAATGGCATAGAGCAGGAGATCATAGAAACCGCTAACGCCATCGTTATAGGCCTGGACCTTGAAGGGAAAGTGGTCCTGTTCAACAACGGCGCTTCCAGGGTGCTCGGATACACTTTCGAGGAGGTCAGGGGCACCTCATGGTTCGACTATCTGATGGACCGGGAGGTCCAGGCAGGCAGGATGGAGGTCCTGAAATGGTCCATCGGTTCCGGTTTCAGGACCCAGTACGAGACAAAGGTCCGGTCAGGCACCGGAGCCCCGGTGATCGTATCTCTCGAGAACAGCGTGATCTTCGATCGGAGCGGGAACGTCGGCATGGTCCTAATGATCGGACAGGATATCACCAGAATGAAGGAGCTCGAGGATTCCCTTCGAGAGCAGAGCGAGAAACTGCTAAGCGCCATGGACGAGGTGACCCTCTACTACGATCTGATGATACATGACATTCACAACGTGAACGCAGGAATAATGGGATATCTCGAGCTCCTCAACATCGAGGGCATCAGCAGGGAGAAGAGGAACAGATACATATCCAGCGCCCTGGGTGAGGTGAACAGGAGTTCGTCCATAATCAAGGATGTCAAGCTCATGTCCCTTGCCAGACCGGCGACGGATAAGCGTCCCCTCAACCTTCGTGACGTCTTCGAGAACGCTTCACGGAAATGTCTGGAGGAATGGGGTGCCGGTTTACCGGTGATAGAGAGGGATGTCCACGAACTCCAGGTCCTATCGGACGATCTCTTCGTGGAGGCGATGTTGAGGGTCCTCCTCAATTCGGTCAACAGGGGGCGCGAGAAGGGGGAGAAGGTCATCGTTACCGCAAAAAGGGACCCGGCCATGTCGAACAAGGTCCCTGAACCGGTCCATATCGTTATCCGGGACGGGATGGGAAATGTAGGCGAGGAGGAGCTGAAGAGGATCCTGGACCGGCCCCGCTCCACGGATAAAGGCTCGAGGGGGCTCGGGCTCTACCTGGTCAAAAAGATCATAGACAGGTACGAAGGCATGATATGGGTGGAGAATACAGTGGAAGAACCCCCGGGGATAGCAGTGCATATCCTGCTGTCCGAAGCCGTATGAACTAATCGGCAACGACCCTCAGTGAGCCGTCCTCGTAGTAGATCCAGACGTTCTCCCTTATCTTTTTGGTGAGTTCCGACAGGGCCTGATAGAGCATCTCTTCGGGTATCCCGAGGTCCCTTGCCGCGTCCTTTGTAACCCAGGGATGGTTGCCAAAATCATTGTCCCGAATGTAATGATATACCATCATCTCCAGGTCTGTTAGGTCCTTCATGGCCATGTTATCAGAACCCCTTTCCCGGACCTATCTCCATCCGAGACGATCGACACCACCTTCGCCGTGGGTCTTCTTGACCACCCTTAGCTTTCTCCTCTTTCCGTCGGCTGCCACCGCCGGCATCTCGAAGAGCTCCTTCCTCTTAACGCGGCCGGGAAAATGCTTGAGCAGCACGACCCGCGATATGGACTGCACCCATCTGAAAGGTACTCCCACCGATGCCCCGTCCGGGACCAGCTCCTCGTTGGTCTCCGATACCAGAAGTTCGTAAATGTCGCCTGTCTCGAGGTCGACCAGGACATCCTCCACATACCCAAGGGAGAGACCCTTGTCCGTTATCACTTCCAGGTTCTGAAGGTTGGTGATCTCCGTAAGCATGCATATCCCTCTTGATCCATTCGTTCGGCTTCTGCCGTGTCTCCCCGTAACGCCGGCACTACAATGACGGATAGTGGTCTTCTATTGTTTAAATGTTTTTACGGCCATGGTACCCCAGGTTTTTTTAAAATCGGCATAATCGCCTGAAAAATGGGATAATAACCCATTATTCGGTCACGGGTGTGGGACAAAATAGATCGATCCGTCCTTGACAATAATAACAAACGCTCTCCAGCCACGATATCTCTTGGGAGCATCGATCTTCGCTGAGTTACCAAACGGAGTGATCCTCTTCTCGTAGATCATCTCGACCTCATCGGTCAACATCAGCTCATCCTTTACATGGATCTTTCATCAAACCCATGGCGAAGGAGAGCGGGATAAACAGCATACGACTGGATAGATATTATTCTGTGGGCGGAGGATCCCTCGGATAATACCTGACCGGGTTGAGACTCACAACATGTACACTTCACTTTGGCATAACATGTTGTGACGGGGGAAAGAATAGTTTTTCCCCACCGCCATAATGTAATATAAATTTAAGTAATAGTTACTCTATTCGTACGATTGTATATGTCCGGGGTGAAATAATGAATGAGGAAAAGTATAGGATCAAGATCAAAGAAGAGGGTATGGTAATAGACTTATCCGGAGATAAGAAATTCGTCAAGAAAGCGTTCAATGAGATCAAGAAAATCCTTGACAAAGATTCAAAGAAACCAAGGAAGCTGACTCAAAAGACCCAGAAAAGAAGGAAGAAACCCGGCAGGAAGAAGAAGCCCGGTCCGAAACCCAAGAAGAAGGTGAAGCCGAAGAGGATACCGAAAAAGGATCGGGTCGATATGAGCAGGATGACACTTGATCAGATCTTCAAGATGAAGGCGCCGAAAAGAGAGAACCAGAGGGTCCTTCTCATGGGATATTACATGAACAAGGTTGAAGGTCTTAGAGAGTTCCGTGCAATGGATCTCCCACCTCTTTACAGGAAATTGGGGTTGGAGGTCCCGAAGAACCTCAGCTACTTCCTCAGGAATATGTCCGAGGAAAGAAAGGGATTGCTCACCCATGGAAGGAAGCAGGGGAGATACAAGATAACCAAGAAAGGTATCGATTTCATCTACGACAAGATACCCTCAGCCTGACCACATCTCCCTGCCTCTTCAGCATATGGGAAGATACTGCTAAGGTTCTGTGCTGGCCTGTACTTACTTATGGTTTGTAGCGGGAGCCTTGTACTCTAACCGGAACAATAATTATATTAAAATTGGTCCCGGTTGATGTGTTTATTATAAGTGAAAAGCTCCTCATTTTAGTTCGTATTAGGTTCCCGCCCGGCTCCCGGACCTTCGCACAGAACCAGATTTTAATATTCCGATAAGGTTCTGTGCTGGCCAATACTTATTTATTGTTCACAACGGGAGCCTTTTACTGTTCAAACCGGAACAATAATTGGATCAAAATTGGTCCCGGCTCCCGGATTTGAACCGGGGATCTAGGGATATCGGCGGGGTACCGGAGGATCCTCCGGTGTCCAACTACAGTCCCCCGCTCTAGCCAGACTGAGCCAAGCCGGGCAGATGGGTTTGCACGCCCTTTAACCCATCCTGGTATATAAAATTTCAATAGGTTTCGAATAGTGAGACCCTTTGGGGAGGTTTTAAAACCGATCGTATGCTAATTGCCATGAAAATGCGAAATAACGGCGCTTCCAGTAAGATCTTCGACGGTATGCCCTTCATAGACAGGGAAAAGGAGATGGCTTCCGTAATTAAAGGCCTTCGATCGGCCCTCCGGAAAAAGGGCGGAATGTTCCTGGTCGAGGGGGAGGCCGGAATAGGCAAGACCAGGTTCATAATTGAATCCAGAAGTCTTGCCGCAGATATGGGGTTCCATATTCTTTCCGGAAAGTGCATCGATAACAGGGGTCGCCCCAACCAGCCTTTCATTGAAATGATGAGGGAGCACTTCGGAAGCCCTTTCGGGGGTTCCGATGGTGATAGCATCGAAAAGCTTGCCGATCCCATTCGGAAGGAATTTCCCGCCATGAGCAGGTACGCCTATGACCTCATTGACCTCTTCCTGGACCATGATACGCCGGAAGGGTCCCCCGAAGGAGGCCAATTGTCAGAAAACAACGGTCCACCACAAGATGCTCAAGCACCATGCAGCATCGGGCAATTTGATCAAAGGAAGAGTGGAATATCTGTCCATGAGCTGCTTTCCCTGTTCTTCCGGGAGATGTCAGTTTGGACCCCGATAGTGATCGTGATGGAAGACATTCAATATGCCGACAAGGCGACCCTCAACCTGGTCCATCTGCTGTCCAGGAAAGCGAGGGGGGAAAGCATCCTTATCCTGTGTTCCTGTCGTTCGGATGGATCGTTGAAGATGGAGAGCCGGGAGCCCGGGGACAACCTGAGGGATACCCTCCGCAGGATGTCAAGGGAGCATCTTTTCGCCAGGATCAAACTCGAGCGGTTCGATCAGAAGAGGTCCATGAAGCTGGCCGCAGCAGTACTGGGTCACGAGATGGACCTGAAGGACCTGGGGGCGATGATGCGGGAAACGGGGGGCAACCCTGGCCACGTGATAGATCTACTGACAAAGAAAAATGGATCTTCAATCTCATCGTCCCCGGCACAGGGGGCAGGAGGTGCCGGAGAGGAGGAGACTGCAGCGGGCTTGATCCCCTCCATCGGGGATAATGACAAAAGAGTGCTGGAGATGGCCTCTGTCATTGGTGAGAACATAACCGTGGAATGGCTGAAGACCCTTCTGGAAATGGATGAGGCAGGCGTCCTGGACAGCCTGGATCCCCTGATGGAAATGAAGATATTGCAGGAAAAGGGAGATACATTCATCTTCCAGAGTAAGAGGCTGAAGGACTCCGTCTATCAAGGGATACCTGCAAGGTCCCGAAGATCGATGCATCGCAAGGTAGCCAAAATGCTGGCACTTGCAGGGGGACAGGAGATCGAGAGCGGGGTCAACGACCTGAACCTGCACCTCTATCATTGCGGGGAGTACAGGAAAGCCCTGTCAGGGCTGATAGAGCGGTCCGAAAGACTTTACCGGAGCGGAGATCTCGATCCCGCCCTTTCCCTGCTGGACCTCGTGGACGATTGCCTCGAGAGACTCGAAAGAAGCAAGGAAATGCAGAGTAAGAGGATCCGGGCCTGCCAGCTGAGAGGTGATGTTCAGGATGCAAGGGGATGCATCGATGATGGCATGGCCTCTTACCGAAAAGCGATAGAGCATGCCGAAAAGAGCGGACTCGACCTGTTCTCACCCCGAAACTACAGGAGAATGGGCGACCTTCTCCTGAAAAGGTACGATTGGGACCTCGCGGTCCAGTATTATCTGAGGTCACTTCAGACATCCAAACATCTTGGTAATACGGAGGAGACGGCACTGTCCTTCAGGGGCCTTGGGTCCATCTATCTTCTCAAAGGCGAGTACCGCCGTTCCATAGAATGCTACATCAAATACATGGAGTATCAAGGGACCAGGATCGGACCGGATAGTGTACGGGGACTCGTTGAGATGGGGGATATCTATTTCCAGTTGGGAGATCTCAACCAGGCCCTTGCATACTACAAACTTGCCATACGCAGAGGCGAGGAGGGAAAACAGGAGAACGAGACATCCCTGGCATATGTGAAGATGGCAAACGTTCTCCTGAAGCTCGGAGAGGTGGAGGAAGCCAGGAGGTATGGAGACCTGGCCATGGACAGTGTACATAGCAAGGCCCCGTCAGCAGTGACGATAGAGACAATGATCCTTCTGGCAGACCTGGCTTTCGAGATCGGAGAGATGGAGAAGGCGGACAGGATGATCCAGGATATCGAAGGGTCAATGGAAGGAATGGACCGCCTGCTCTACTCGACCGCACAGAGGGTAAAAGGCATGGTGCTCGCTAACCACAGGGACTTCCCGGCATCGGAATCTCATATGAAGGAAGCCGTATCCACCCTGGAGGGTATCGATGCCCCCTATCATCTAGCCCTCTCATATCTCAATTACGGTCTCGTAAGGTTCCAGCAGATGGATGTGGATGGAGCGCTCGAGATGCTCGGGAAAGCGGGCGAGATCTTCAAGAGCATCAGGTCCCTGCACTATTTCAATCTGACCTCTTCCAAGATCCGTGAGGCATCCTTTATAAAGGAGATACTGAGGATAAAATAGACCTTGGAAACCTTATTTAATCAATAGGGGATTACCCTTAAAACGATATGGCCGGAAAAAAAAGATATGCTCTTGTCTCGGTCTCGGACAAGGATGGCATCGATGGTTTCTGCAGGGGACTGAAGGCAAATGGATACGAGATGATCTCGTCGGGGGGGACATACAAATACCTCAGGGAGAGGGGGATAGATTGCCTCACGGTGGAGGATATTACCGGGTTCCCCGAGATACTGGATGGGAGGGTGAAGACCCTCCATCCGAAGGTGTTCGGAGGGCTGCTCGGGAGGAGGGACCTGGAGACCCATGTTTCCCAGATGAGGGAGAATTCCATTCCCGAGATCGACCTCGTTGTAGTGAACCTCTATCCTTTTGAAAAGACCGTGGCAGAGAAGGATGTGTCCCTGGAGGAAGCGATCGAACAGATAGATATCGGAGGTCCTTCCCTTGTAAGGGCCGCCGCCAAGAACCACCGCCATGTCACCGTGGTCGTGGACGCAGCTGACCACGACAGGGTCCTGTCGGAGATCCGGATGAACGGGGAGGTGGGCGCGGAGTTAAGGGCGGAACTTGCCCTGAAGGCATTCCAGCTCACATCCTCGTATGACACGGCCATCCATAACTGGCTGCAGAAGAGGTTCCATCCGGAGCTTCCATGGGGAAGCTCGCTCAGGATGAGCTTCGAGAAGGTCATGGAAACCAGATACGGAGAGAACCCCCATCAGAAAGGGGCTTATTTCGAGGATCCGGGATATGACGGTGTCTCGGTCCATACTTCGAAGGTCCTCTGGGGGAAGGAACTTTCCTTCAACAACATCTACGACATAGACGCCGTTCTTGACATACTGATGGAATTTCCCGGCGACCCTTGCTGTGCCATCATCAAACACAACAACCCTTCTGGAGTAGCGATCGGATCCCCGGGGGCTAAAAGCCGTATCGCGGACGCCTTCGAGAGAGCTTTCAACTGCGATCCCATCAGCGCTTACGGTGGTATAATCGGTCTGAACCGCCACTGCGATCTCGAAACAGCGGAGAGGATCAACCAGAGGTTCTTCGAGGTCGTCATTGCCCCCTCCTTCGAGGAGGGGGCACTGAAGGAGCTGATGAGAAAGAAGAACCTCAGGATAATAAGGACCGACAGGCCTGTGATCAACAATATCCCGCCGGAACACAGGATCGTCAAGGTGAAGGGCGGCCTTCTGATGCAGACGATGTCATGGCCCGAGATGGATACGTCCCAGTGGAAGGTGGTGTCCAGCAAGGAACCGACCGATGATGACCTGAAAGACATGGCCTTCGCCACCAGGGTGGTCAAGCATGTCAAATCGAACTGTGTCGTCCTGGCCAGGGATAACTGCACGGTCGGTGTGGGGGCCGGTCAGATGAGCCGTGTGGATTCATGTTTCATGGCAGGCAGGAAGGCCGGAGAGAGGGCAAAAGGGTCCGTTCTGTCATCCGACGCCTTCTTCCCTTTCCGGGACGGCATCGATACGGTCGCAGATGTAGGGGTGGTAGGGATAGCCCAGCCGGGCGGGTCAATAAGGGACGATGAGGTGATCCGCGCAGTCGATGAGCACGGAATGTCCATGGTCTTCACGGGGGTCAGGCTCTTCAAGCACTGACGCTCTAGATTAAAATAAGACAGGACCTATCACATATCTGCTTTACAGGTTCCAAAGGTGTGATCCCATGGTCAGTCCCCCCTCTGCATCCGGAGGTAACGCCGCTATCGAGGGTGCTGCAAAGGTCCCGGCAAGGTACACTGCAATGGGTGAGGTCATGTACAACGCAAGCGCGAAAGGTCCCAGGATAGCCATCTTCGCATCGGGTCGCGGAACGGATTTCCAGGCCATCGTCGACGCCAGCAGATCGGGTGATGTCAACCTCAACATAGCCCTTCTTTTCTGCAACAGACCCGATGCTATCGTCATCCGGAGAGCTAAGGAGAGCGGAATACCATGTGTGGTGATAGATCACAGGGGGAAGGCACGGGAGGAGTTCGATCGAGAGGTCAATGAAGTACTCGAGGAATACGGGATAGAGCTGATAGTCCTTGCGGGTTTCATGAGGGTGCTCTCGAAGTGGTTCGTATCGAAGTGGAAGGACAGGATCGTGAACATTCACCCCGCACTTCTGCCCTCCTTCCCGGGAGCAAATGCACACAGGGACGCACTGGAATACGGTGTGAAGATCACCGGTCTCACGATACATTTCGTTGACGAGGATGTTGACCACGGCCCGATCATATTCCAGTATCCGGTGGAGGTTCTGAGCGATGATGACGAACTATCCCTGTCCAAAAGGGTCCTCGAGCAGGAGCATAAATGGTACCCCCGGGTGATACAATGGATCGCTGAAGGAAAGGTCTCGAGGACGGGAAGGAAGGTCCATATCCAGAAGGAGAAGCTCGAATAGACCGGAGTTGACCTGCAAATGTCCAAGGAGTTCTCCCTGAGGTCAGGATTCGCTCCTGCCGGCGACCAGCCCAAAGCCATAGAGGAGATAGTAGAGGCATTCGACGGTGGCGAGAACCTCATCACACTGCTTGGTGTGACCGGATCGGGGAAGACCTTCACGGTCGCGAATATCATAGAACGGTTGAAGGTCCCCACCCTCGTTTTGAGCCACAACAAGACCCTGGCCGCCCAGCTCGCGTCCGAGTACAGGGAGTTCTTTCCCGAAAACGCGGTCGAGTATTTCGTTTCCTACTACGATTACTACCAGCCGGAGGCCTATGTGCCTCACAAGGACCTCTATATCGAGAAGGACGCGGACATAAACGAGGAGATAGACATGCTCCGGCACCAGGCGACCAGGTCCCTTATGACGAGAAGGGACACGATCGTCGTATCATCGGTGTCGGCCATCTTCGGCCTGGGCTCTCCCGAGGAATACATGAAGCATTCAATGGACCTGGCGCTGGGACAGAAGGTCCTGAGGAGGGACATCTATTCCAGACTGGTCGAGATGCAGTACGAACGGAGCGAAGGCCTGAAAAGAGGCGGTTTCAGGGCGAGGGGCAATGTCATCGAGATAGCGGAGATAGGGGACAGGGTCCTGAGGATCGAGATCGATGAAGATATGATCACATCCTTGCAGTACGTGGACATCATTACCGGAGAGGCGATCGATACGCTCGAGAGGGCTTTGGTCTTCCCCGCAACGCACTACAATATCGGGGTCGAGAAGCTCGAGGGAATTCTGGCAGAGATCGAGAGGGACCTCGAGGAAAGGGTCTCGTGGTTCCGGCGTCAGGACAGGTTCCTTGAAGCGGAGAGGCTCGATCAGAGGACAAGGTTCGACCTCGAGATGATAAGGGAAACGGGGACCTGCAGCGGTATAGAGAACTACAGCAGGTATTTCGATGGCCGAAGGCCCGGGGAGCCGCCGTACACCCTTCTTGACTTCTTCCCCGAAAGGTACCTGATGGTGATAGATGAATCCCATGTCACCCTGCCCCAGATAAGGGGGATGTTCAAGGGGGACAGGTCCCGAAAGGAGAACCTCGTGGAATACGGTTTTCGCCTCCCGGCCGCAGTGGACAACCGCCCGCTGAAGTTCAGGGAGTTCGAAAAGAAGCTGTCAATGGTGCTTTTCACATCAGCCACAGCGGGACCTTACGAGAGGGAACATTCCGGTCGGATTGTTGAGCAGATCATCAGACCCACCGGTCTTGTGGACCCGGAGATAGAGGTAAGGCCCATCATGGGTCAGCTCGAGGACCTCCTTGGAGAGGTCAGGAAGCGTGTCGATCTCGGGGAGCGGGTCCTGGTGACCACACTGACGAAGAGGATGGCGGAGATGCTTTCCGAGCATCTGCAGGAGCTGAGGGTGAAGGTGCACTACCTCCACTCCGATATCAAGACCCTGGAGAGGATCGAGATCCTGCGCGATCTACGATTGGGCAGGTATGATGTGATAGTGGGCATCAATCTCCTCCGCGAGGGTCTGGACCTCCCAGAGGTATCCCTCGTTGCCATCCTGGATGCCGACAAGGAAGGGTTCCTCCGATCGGAGACCTCGTTGGTACAGACGATCGGAAGAGCGGCAAGGCATGTCTCTGGCAAGGTGATAATGTATGCCGACAACCTCACCGGTTCCATGAAGCGGGCCATCGATGAGACCAACAGAAGGCGCCAGATACAGGTCGATTTCAACAGGCTCCACGGGATAGTCCCCAGGTCCATCCAGAAAGAGGTCCGGTCGATCATCGGGGAGAGCTCTGCACATCCGGCCCTGGACCTGTTCGTTGATGAGGGACCCGACAGGACAGCGGAAAAAATAATCCTGATCGAGGAGGAGATGCATCTGGCCGCATCGGAGCTGCGTTTCGAGGAAGCGGCTTTACTCAGAGATCGATTGGCAGAGCTGAAGAAACAGATGCGTTCGGAAGAAAGGAATAACAATAGGAATAAAGGTTCATAAAAGGTCCCGATAAAATACATAAAGCCCCTATCTTTATTGAAACATCCATCGAAGCAAGGACACACAGGTGAAGAACATGACAAAGACTCAGGACATCATAGACCTGGACAATGAATTCGGAGCACATAACTACAAACCCCTGCCGGTGGTGATCTCGAGAGCAGAAGGGCCGTGGGTATGGGATGTCGAGGGAACGAGATATCTGGATTGTCTATCGGCATACTCTGCGGTCAACCAGGGGCATAGACACCCCCATATCGTGAGGGCTATCAAGGAACAGCTGGACAAACTGGACCTGACGAGCAGGGCCTTTCATAACGATGTAATGGGGCAGTTCCTGAAGAGATTGTGCGAGTATGCCGGATTTGAGGTTGCACTGCCCATGAACACAGGGGCCGAGGCTGTCGAGACCGGGATAAAACTTGCAAGGAAATGGGGATACGAGAAGAAAGGCATTCCGAAGGATCAGGCAGAGATCATCGTATGCTCCGAGAACTTCCACGGCAGGACCACGACCATAGTCGGTTTCTCAACGGACCCGGATGCCCATGAAGGTTACGGTCCCCGGACCCCGGGTTTCAGGATAATACCCTATGATGATGTCCACGCCCTCGAGGAGGCCATCGGGCCGAACACTGCTGCATTTCTTGTTGAGCCCATTCAGGGTGAGGCGGGTGTCAAGGTCCCCTCGGAAGGCTATCTCAGTGATGTCAGGAGGGTCTGCACTGAGAACAATGTTCTCCTGATACTTGATGAGATCCAGACGGGGTTCTGCAGAACGGGCAAAAAGTTCTGCTTCATGCATGAGAACGCCCGGCCGGACGTGCTTCTTGTCGGTAAAGCCCTTGGAGGCGGGCTCTATCCAGTTTCTGCAGCCCTTGCGGCCAGGGACAAAATGGAGGTCTTCAAACCGGGCACCCACGGGTCCACATTCGGTGGGAATCCTATCGGTGCGGCTGTTGCCATTGCAGCACTCGATGTCCTCGAGAACGAGAAGCTTGACGAGAGAGCAGAGGAGCTGGGATCGTATTTCATATCGGAGCTCAGAAAGATCGGCTCCAGCAAGGTCAAGGAGATAAGGGGAAAAGGTCTCCTGCTCGCCGTTGAACTTCACAAGGAAGCCGGACCGGCCCGGTCCTACTGCAGCAGGTTGAAGGAAGAGGGCATACTTGCCAAGGACACACACGGGCAGACCATACGTTTCGCCCCCCCGCTCGTGATAGACAAGGACGAGCTCGATTGGGCGATCTCCGTGATATCCCGGGTCATCGGGGAATGAAGTGTCATAAGGTCCATTCCAGGCACCCCGAAAGGGGTCAACTTTTTATCCTTCCGATGTCTAGACCGCACTGGATCGAATGCCCGAGGGAGACATCATCATAACGGGTGCCAGGCAGCACAATCTCAGGTCGATCGATGTGAGGATACCGAGAAACAGGCTCATCGTCATCACGGGACTTTCCGGTTCCGGGAAGTCATCACTGGCCTTCGATACGATATATGCCGAAGGCCAGAGAAGGTTCATTGAATCCCTCTCATCCTATGCAAGGACATTTCTAGGGGTCATGGACAAGCCCGATGTCGATTCCATCGAGGGTCTCTCTCCCTCCATATCCATTCAGCAGCACGCCCCATCAAGGAACCCCAGGTCGACGGTTGCCACCTCGACCGAGATCCTCGACCACCTGAGATTGCTCTTTGCGAGGATCGGCATACCGCACTGTCCCGTATGCGGAAGGGAGATCACGGCCCAGTCACAGGACCGCATAATCGAAGGCATCATGTCCGGAGGGAGGAGAAAGGTCCGATTGCTCTGTCCGATGGCAAGGGGGAAGAAAGGGACCCACAAGGACCTCATATCGAACATAAGGAGTATGGGTTTTCCCAACGTGCTCGTGGACGGGGAGGAGCACAGGTCCGGAGAGGCGATCGATCTGGACAGGAACAGGAAGCATGATGTGTTCATCATCCTGGACACCCTCCTGCTCGATGAAGAGCATTCAGAGCAGCTGACCGAGGATGTATCCCTCGGACTGAAGGTTTCCGAGGGGACGGTCGCCGTCGAGGAACTCGGAGGTCCCGGGAAGGGAGTTCTCACCTATTATTCGGAGAGCAGGTCATGTCCCGTGCACGGCATCTCGGTACCGGACCTCGAGCCCAGGATGTTCTCCTTCAATTCACCCTTCGGAGCCTGCCAGGAATGCTCCGGCCTTGGTAACATTCTCGACGTCGATCCGGATCTTCTGGTTCCGGACCAGACCAGGTCGCTCTCGGAGGGGGCCATCTCCCTCTATAGGTCCGACCCGGACGGGTCATACAGCCTCCGACTGCTCGAAGCACTCGGAAGGAACCTGGATTTCTCCATTAACACCCCCTGGAAGGACCTCCCGCAACATGCAAGGGATTCCATATTGTACGGCACGGACCGGGCATATTCCCTGCACGTTTCGGCTCCGAACTACGAATGGTCACAGAAACGACGCTATGAAGGGCTCGTTCCGACCATCAAGAGAAGATACCATCAGACCGGTTCGGAAATGGCCAGGGAGTTCTACAGGAAGTTCATGCGGTTCACTCCCTGTCCTGCATGCGGTGGGTCGCGTTTCAAACCCGTTACACTTGCTGTCACCGTCGGTGATATGAACATCAACGACGTGCTGAAGCTTTCGGTGGGTGAAGGCCTCAGGTTCTTCGAGGAACTTCCCCGGATTCTTTCGGATAAGGAGCTCAGGATCTCCGGTCTTGTCCTGAAGGAGATCGGGTCCAGGCTGACCTTCCTGAAGAACGTCGGACTGGACTATATCACCCTGGACCGGCCCATGGGGACCCTTTCCGGGGGTGAAGCTCAAAGGATACAACTGGCAACCCAGATAGGGTCTTCGCTCGTTGGGGTCCTCTACGTCCTCGACGAGCCATCGATCGGCCTGCATCAGAGGGACAATCACCGATTGATCGAGACCCTCGAGAGGCTTAGGGACCTCGGGAACACCATAATAGTCGTTGAGCATGACGAGCAGGTCATAAGGAAGGCCGACCATATCATCGACCTTGGACCGGGTGCCGGCGAGCACGGGGGAAAGGTGGTCGCCGAGGGCACCATCGATGATATCTGCTCCTCCGTGGATTCTGTTACCGGACATTACCTCTCCGGAAGGAAGTACATACCCGTCCCATCGAAAAGGTCCAATGGCAGCGGGAAATGGCTGCTGATAAAAGGGGCAAGACACCACAATCTGAAGAACATAGATGTCAGGATACCCCTCGGGACGTTCTGCTGCGTCACGGGAGTATCGGGTTCCGGGAAATCCACGCTGGTGGAAGAGATCATATTCAACGCTCTCAAGAACCATTTCCATGGATCGTTCGAGAACGTGGGGGAACATGATGGGATCGAGGGCCTGGAAAACCTGGACAAGGTCATAGTGATCGACCAGTCCCCCATCGGAAGGACCCCGAGGTCCAATCCGGCCACCTATACCGGGGCTTTCACACCCATCAGGGACCTCTTCGCTCGAACGCAGCTTGCCAGGGCAAGGGGCTACAAGCCAGGTCAGTTCTCTTTCAATGTCAGGGGGGGAAGATGCGAGAACTGCGAGGGTGACGGGATCATCAAACTGGAGATGCATTTCCTTCCGGATGTCTACATACCCTGCGAGGTGTGCAAGGGACTCAGATATACGAACGAGACCCTCGAGGTGAAGTTCAAGGGGAAGTCCATCGCGGATGTACTGAAGATGAGCGTGGAGGAAGCTCTTGTGTTCTTCGAGAACGTACCTTCCATAAGAAGAAAATTGAAGACCCTATCCGATGTGGGACTGGGATACCTCAGGCTCGGGCAACCTGCGCCGACACTTTCCGGGGGTGAAGCCCAGAGAGTGAAGCTTGCCACGGAGCTGTCGAAGAAGGCAACAGGCCAGACCCTCTACCTGCTTGATGAGCCCACAACGGGTCTGCACTTCGACGATGTGAACAGGCTCCTTGAGGTATTGCAGAAGCTCAGGAACAGGGGCAACACCGTCGTGGTCATAGAGCACAACCTTGATGTGATCAAG
>JAFGJI010000074.1 GCA_016929175.1 Thermoplasmatota archaeon
ACCGCTCGGGTTCTTGAAGACCAGGTCGAGACCGGAAGCAGGGGGCTCTCTGGCATCACGGATACCATCAAGGTCACGGTCCACGTAGATGATGCCGTTGACGGCGACATCTTCAGGAACCAGGGGTATGTCCCAGAGAGAGAGACCGTCCCCTGGAAGGTCCAGAACGGCGACGTCCTCCCTGGGGGAGGACCTGTAACCCTCCATGTCAACGGAAATTGATAATCTGGTATACGGTACCATCAATGAGTAATCACCATTGAGGTCCGAATACGTCCAAACAGGATCCCCTCCATCCATCGGGGTGAAGGTGACATTGACACCTTCCTTTCTCTCCTCGAGCTGTATGGTCCTGTCGTTGTTGATATCATGGTATACGGCTCCGGTGACCTCCACGTTCCTGGAGACCTCCAGGAGGAGACCTGCAACCGCACCGGATATTTCGACCGTTGATGCATGATGGTATTCCACCTGTATGTCCTCGTCGAAGGAGGGATCGACCGTCAGGAAATCATACTCTGCAGAATAGGCTCCCGTGAACAATACGGTGGAGAAATCCCCGTCTTCCTGGACCTCGGCGCCGACCCAGAGCCCGTCCTTCACAAAGAACACCTCCGAATCACCAATTCCCTCGAACTCCGGGCTCAGACTCCCTTCAACGGGGAATGCCTGTACCATTTCGAAGGTCCCGGGTTCGGAGCCGTAGTCCAACGTTATGACATCCCAGTACATGTAATGGGTTCCCGGCCTTTCCTGGTGCGATTCAAGTATGTAATCTCCGGCCGGCAGCTCCACGTGGAACTTCCCGTTGAAATCGGTCTCCCCGGATGCTATCGTCACTCTTATACCCTGTATGGAATTGAAGTTGACAGATATCTCTGCAGGATACTTCACTATGGAATTCTCAACGAGGAACATGGTCCCTTCGTATGCCATGATATGTTCCGCCTGACAGTCGAGATAGAAGATCCCGGTGGAGGGTTCTATCCCCAGATACTGCGAAACGTGCAGAGAGTGGAAGATCCCGCCCTCATCGGACTCCTCGACAATCTCCAGGAAATACTCCCCGGGGGCAAGGGACGCTGTGAGTATCCCATCATCGTCCGTCCTCCCGCCGATCGGTCCTCCTACCATGTAGCTCTCGGCGGGATTTATCGAATAATCCATGTTTGACACGGGTTCGTTCTCGATACCGTACCTTCCGTAAAAAGGCACGGTGACATTGATCTGGACCTGTCTCTCACGGGCCTCGAGTGGGGCATCCGTTCCGTTCAGTCCGAAGTTCATGACCTCGGCGGTGTTTTCCACGACCACTTCTCTTGCGAACGGGTAGAAACCGTCAACGATCACCTTCATCAGGTATTCGCCCGGTGGAAGAAATACCTCGAACTCTCCATCAACTATTGTCTTGCAGGTAATGGAGCCGTTCGAGTATTCGAACCGGATCTCGATGTTCTCCAGGCCTAACTCGATCGGGAGGGGGACCTGGTCATCGATCGTGGATTCCATGTCCTCGGATGTCGTGAAGACATTGTTCCCATCCTTGTCCCAGTAGACCCTTCCGGTAACGGATGCGGTCTTGGATGCAAATATATTGAGCTCAAGATCGTTCGGACCCATATAGGGAAGGTCCTGCATATGGAAGTATGTGACATTACCCGGGTATGAAGTGTTCTCCACCATTACACGGTAATCAGCCCTTGGCAGATAGGTCTCATATCTTCCGCGATCGTTCGTTGAGACCCATACAAGGGCTCCATCGCTTTCCCTGATGAACGAGAACATGGTATTGTTCATCGGTGTACCGGCGAGCTTTATAAGGGTCCCGTTAACCCTGGATGCCCTTTCAAGGGTCAGTGTTCTGGTCTCCTTCTCCTTCCATCCGATCTCGACGGAGAGCAAAGCTGCCCAGTAGCTGTTGCGGTCCATGGAATATACATGAACGTCATACTTCCCCTCTGGGACCTCCATGGACAGGGTTCCATCCTCATCCAGGAATGCATACCACCTTCGACTTGTATCATGGGTGTCGGTCAGATGCACGATCCCGCCGGAAACCGGATATGGAGAGTTTTGTATATATTCCGTGGACCCGTAGTCCGCAGGATATTTGACCTTCAATTGCAGGTCGCCCTTTGGTATCAGGGTGATGTTGAAGCTGAGGTTGTCCCCCTGGTCGACCTCGAACTTCACCGGATCATGCACGAAAGCGGTATTGATGACATTTAATGTGTATATGCCGGGAAAGAGCCGGTCCACCGAATAATTGCCGGCAAGATCGGTCCTGGTCTCGATCGACCCACCCTCACTGTCCGTTATGAGAACCTTCTGGTCCTGGGCAGGATACCCGCTGACCACCTTCACACTGCCCCCTATGATGGTATTGTCCATCCGAATGTCCTTGGTGGATTCCCCCCTGAGGTCCACCATGTAATCGGAGATCAGGGTCTGTTCCTTGTCCCCGAACGTGTAAACGATATCATACCTTCCGGGAACAAGGTCTTCGAACCTGTAGCCTCCATCGTTCTCGAGCTTGTACGGGCCGTAGACCTTGCCATTCGAACCTTTCAGTTCGAAGGATATCTCACCCTTCTCCACGAGTTCGTCCTCTCCCTCGGTGAAGGCAGAGTCGCCATCCAGGTCCCAGTATATCTTTCCGGAAAGGGCCTTCCCGGATATGACCAGGTCCCGGGTCATCCTTCCGTTATCCACCCTTCGCATCGCGAGATCGTCCGATATTTCCAGGATGGTGCTGTTGAGCAGCGATGTGGGCTGTCCGGTCGACTGGTCCATCTGGAATTGGTACAGCTTATCGTACTGGTTCTCGAGGTCTCCCTCGGTCACGACAAGGTCCGCCTCTCCCGGAGGCACGATCAGACTGTACTCTCCGTTGGGTCCGGTCAAAACGTTCCCGTGTGGTATCCCGAAATCATCAAGGACCGTCACCCGGACTCCCGGAACACCGACCCCCCTTTCCGTCCTGACACGGCCTTCGACAATGGCCCCATCATAGTACATCAGGTAAAATACACCCTGACCCAGGCCGGATTTGATATCACCACCCTCACTGCGGTACTTGGTCATGGCGATCTTGGATTCCATGGGTTCGTAATCATCGGGGAAGCTCGAGTTGGCCTCATCCTTTTCCGAATAATAATATGTTCTGTAGACAACCTTCCAGTGGGTCATGTTCCATCCCTGCATGGGGGGAAGGTTCTGAAGATTTCCCGATATGCCCGGGACGGACTTACCGTCCTGGGGTTGATCCACGTCCCGGGGGGAGAACCCGATATAGGTCTTGTAGAAAAGCGAGTTGTAGAAGAGGTCCGTGTAGTACATCTCGTAATTCTTGATCCTGAACTTGTAGCCGAGCCTCTCGGATTCCTCTCTTGCCTTTTCCATGGTGATGGGATTATCGGGATAGTCGGTCCAATCCGGGTCCTCGTTGGATCCTCGTGTATTTTCCTGGGCATATACCTTGTACTCGAGGAAATCCTCGGTGTTCCTGTCGGCAAGTGTTATCGGAGCATAGAAGATACCGGTGTTGCTGCTCGAGAACGGGAACAGACGATAGTCCACGGCGAAGTACCTGAGAGATCTGCCGGTTGCCTCACGAACATCATGATAGAGGTTCACGATACCTTCCTCTCCGAGATGTATCATGGCCCCGCGTGCGGCAGCATACCTTGCATTTGGCCAGGTGAGACCCTCGAACTTCCCGTACTTGTCGGGGTTGTTCTCGACCACCTTGATGTAATCCTCGGGCCTTCTGTATATCTTCTGTATCTCATAGGCGCTCCTGGTCGAGTTCTTATCGCTCCCCAGATACTTGACGAGGGCATCCCAGACATCATCGGAGAACTTCTGTTTGTTCTTGATCCAATCCCCCTCCAGAAGACGGGCCGTCATCAGTGCTATGGCCTCCGATTCGTTCTGGGAGGCGATCATGGAACCGGTGAACTGATAACCGTTCTGGAAGTTGTCCGCTGCGGTGGGGTGTTTTCCCAGAAGCAGTTCATCAAAACCGTAGTCCCACCAGCTCATGAAGGCGGGTCTGTCCTCCGGCGGGACTGTCTTGTTGTTTACAAGGATATCCTGCCTGGCCAACCACTCGTATGAATCCATCCAGTAGTCGCTGTGAAGAGAAGATCCGAAGGATCCCAGATATTCAAGGTTGGGATCGAAATCGCTCTTGGTCTCGGTCGGTACGGCCGCATCGAATGCAAAGAAGAGGCTCGGGAATATAACGAGAAAACCGACGCTGAGTGCGGTAAGGATCTTCCTGAACTTGTAATTCTCACGTTTCCTTTTATACTTCATGTATGCGAAATATCCTATCGAAACAAGGAATATTGGTATCAGTATGAAGGTCATCAGGTTCCTCGAAAGATAGGTGTCCCATCCTTCCGACAGAACGAGTATCAGAACAATGAAGACCAGTGTGGCAATTATGGAATACAATATCGAAAGACCCTCGGCCTTGAAGTAGTCCACGATCTTCACCAAGACCCACCCTGCCAGAAGGGCGAACGCGGGTGTAGCGTTGAAATTGAACCTGACCGCAGAGAGCGACATGTATATGGCAACGGCGGTCCAGACCACCACCACTATGTAGTCCTTCCTCATCCGCTTCGGTATCTTTATGGCGGCCATCACCACTCCCACCAGACCCAGGAAGAAGGTGGCTGGGCCGTATGTGAATACTACCCGAGATATATCAGGCGCCTGAGCCTCCGCAATGGTCGAGTAGAGTTTGGACTTGGTGAAGTATCCTCCACCGGTGAACAGAAGATCCGCTGTTTCGGGGAATCCCCACTGAAGAATGAAATAGGAAACGAAAAGCAGCAGAAGAAGTGTGGGAACGACCAGAAGCCAGGGTATGTCCCTTGTCGGGACGATGAACAGTCCCAGGGCCGTCATGGCCATGAGTATGTAGAATCCCTGGCTCCAGATCGTTATCGAGAATGCGAAATAGTATGGCAGGGAAACCATTATAACGGTCATCATCGAGATGAATATGACCATGAAAGTGCCAAGAGCGTCCTCGTTCCTGAAACGGTGGATCAGAAGCTGGACCATGTAGTATATCAAGAGTATTGCGAGAACGTAGGCGAAACCCTGCCATGTCAATGCTATGACCGAGATCGACAGGCCTGCAAGGAATGCATACAGCAATGCCTCCTTATTGTGAACCGCGAAGGCTTTGAAACCCATGATGACCGCATCGGGTCGTCTCCAATCTCCAATGTAGTTCTCGTCCTTCTGGACCGAAAAAGCCTTTGTCATGTAGTATATCGAGACCACCAGGAAGAACACTATCATGGAATCGTGGTCGGTGAATCCCAGGGTGGACCTTTCTATATGCGACGCTGTTATTGCCAGGAGGAAGGCGGCAACGATACCCGCCCTTCTGCCGAATACCTCCTTTCCCAGCATGTACATCGGGAAGATCGTCAGGGCCCCCCAGAACGTGGGGGCGAACTCGAAGACCCACCAGGTCGCGTTATCGACATTGAAGCCGAACAGTGGTGAAAGGGCGAAACCTGCCAATGCTATCGTCCAGTCGAATATTGGAGGCCTGGGGTTGCCTCCGGATATGGGATAGTTCAGGAGCGGGTCGATCTTTATGTGATAAAGGTCGCTCTGGATGAAGTCGATGACCCTCTTGTGGTATGAAGGGTCATTTCCCACTATGTTGGGAGGCCAGGTGTTGAAGGAGATCTGATAATAGAAGTATTCCCTGATGAGGAATGCCAACACGAAAATACCAAGCAGAATGAAGATGGTATTCCTGTTGCTCTCGTACCATACCCTGAGAGGGCTTTTCTCTGGCACCTCCCTGGACCGGGCGGACTTCTTCGGGACCTCTTCAGGGGTCTTGCTCCGGGGCCCCTTCTCCGCCTTATTCTCCGGCACCGCGGCCTCCTCTTTGACGTTCTCCGATACGGCCTTCTTCTTTTCAGGCTTGGGAGAGACACTGGATTCCTTCTTCTTTCCCTTAGCCTTTGAGGACCTTGCCCTGCGAGCCATCTGTGTTCACCTGTCAGTTGCCTTCGCTGATACCCTCTTCGGGATGGACTGGATTGGTGGAAGGTCAGCGCTATTGGGGAGCCCAAATATCCTTCTCTTACTTATTCGTTTTTATTGTACTATGTTGACCATCATGGCCTGGAAGGGTCTTATCGGTCTCTTTACCGGACCGGCCCAGCAGTACCGGGCCTGTCAGGAATATGGATAGGGCCATGGTGATGAAGACCTGGAGAAGCCCGTCGGAGGAGAGGTAAACGCCGATCCTCTGGACCCTGATAAGAACCATCAGAATGCAGAAGAAACCCACGATCATCCCGGCGGTCATGAGGACGGGTACAAGGGAGATCCTGAGCAGCCGGAACGGTCTGGGGGAAAGCGATATCTCCAGGAGGAGGATCATTGGCAGCACCAGGCTGATGGACAGAAGCAACAACCGGGGAAGGTCCGAGAAGGAGGCCGTTCCGACATGTCCGACACTGATCATCGAGAACGACACCATACCAACCAGTGACAATGACCGTTTTTCCCAGAGGAAACCTACGAGAACCAGCAATAGAGGTGTGGCCCAGAGCGGATTGGGGTCTATCAGAACGATGGATATCAATCCGAGATACAGGACCAGAAGGTACCTGATCATCTGCTCATCCTCCTGAGGCTGGATATTACAGCATCACCCCTCTCACGGGGTCCGACCTCGACCACCTTTGCCCCTGCAGCCCTCAAACCCCTCAGCAGTCCCTGCTTTCCCCGATGCTCGATGTAAACCTTCTCCAGAATATCTGGCTTGATATCTCCCCTGTCCAAATGGTATGTCCAGGAGAACGGCGATACCACCACGACCCTGTGTCCGCTCGCGAC
>JAFGJI010000075.1 GCA_016929175.1 Thermoplasmatota archaeon
AAATGAAATGGCAATTCCCATCCTTTCTCCCGAAAACGGGCCTTCAACACCTCCCGGCGTTCCCTCCTCTTCATATCGTATCTCAGCGGGAATTCCATCGCCATGTCGAAATGCCTTATGGCAGATGCCCTCTTTCCCTCTTCCACATTGACAAGGGCCATATTGAAATCCACACCGGAGCAGCCTTCCATGTCCCCCATCGATGCAAAGATCCCCCTTGCTTCCTTCAGCATTCTTTTCGCTTTTCGGAACCTACCATTCCGACCATTGAGATCGGCCATATTGGTCAATGCGAGTGCCTTCGCCCATGGTATATTATTTTCGATGGATATCTTCATTGTATTATTCCAGAAATATTCGGCTTCTCTCAAATTACCCATCCTGAAGAACATCACCCCGAGATTGTTGAAACATATTGCAAGCAGATTTTGAGATCCCGTGGACCTGAAATGACCGACCGCCGATCGGTACAGGCTCCTGGCCTCTTCATATGAACCAAGGTCGGAAAGTATGTCGGCCTTCAATCTTTTAAGCAATCCTTTCTGGTCAGAGTCCGATACGAAACAAAGATCTTCATCGATCACTTCCAATGTCATTTCTATGGAATTCATGTATCTGAGGGTCTGGATCCTCCCCATCTCCGAAAACGTCCATCTGGCTCCGTCGATCCCTTTAATTCTGTTACCAATATCGGTAAAAAGTTCCAAGGACTCCTTCAATCTCCCCTGTCTCCTAAGTAAATCACCCTCGAGCAGGAGATGATTTGGATCCATGATAGACATTTTATGATCTGTGCATCCAGATATCTGTTCCCACCCAATACCGGTCATATCTACGAGGGGATCTTCATCGAATCCTTTATCCTCTCTCAATTCCTTCAACATGGACATATATCGCGATTCAGGCCGTGTACCGCACTTCACAAGAACGAATCTTGGGACATCGAACCGGCTCCTTTTGTGCAGCTCTCTAAGGAGAGGTATAAGAACCGCAGGGTTTCTGATATTGTTCATGAAATATCCCAAAGCAACTGGTTTCTCCAGGCAATATCTCTTTTTTTCAAGTATGAAGCCCTTCAATTCATTTAAGGTCTCCTGGTAACGTTCCCATCCATCATTGCTGATAGATATCCTGAACGGATCCCTCCCGACCTTCACGATCATCTCTTTTCTTGAAAGATCTGAGATATATCTCAGCAAGGTTCCTCTGCTTATCAGAAGAAGGTCCGGTAGTTCTTCTATTTGAATGTGATCGTCGAGCGATCGAGGTTTTTCACTTTTCAATCCCAGTGATAGAAGAACGATATCCTCCTTTTCTATTCCTATGCCTCTTCCCTTCATACCGAACAGCTGATCGTTTCGCAATCTATTTCATTTTTTCCATGGATCCTATCATGATACTTCCCGAAGTAATATACCACCGTAAATATCAACGATACCGGATTTCATCACCATCAAGTCCGATTTGAAGGTATCGTTCATCCCGCCTACATCTCATTTTCCTCATCGAAGTCCAGGGGGTCGTATTCGTAACCGCAGGATGGGCATTCCTCGACCGCCCTCGAGATCGTCTTTCCGCATTCAGGGCAGTTCCATGTCTCCTCGGCAAGCTTCTTGACCTCTTTCTGTTCCTCCTGACCTTTTTTGGAGAGGACAAGGAAAGCCACCACGGCTATTATCAGTATCGCCATTATCGTCACGAGGGCCAGTATCCACCAGAGGGTGCTGGGTTCGCCCTCTTCCTCCTCCATTACAGTGACGGTCACATACTTGTATGCATCGTCCTTGCCGTCCGAGACCCTCAGGGTAACATTGTAGACCCCGGGAGAATAGAACTCGTGGCTCACTATCTTTCCGACAGCATCCCTGTCGAAGATGACATTGTCGTAGTCGAAATCCCATTCATACGTCAGGACATCACCGTCGATGTCGGTCGTTCCCTCCGCGGAGAACTGGACCTTCTCCCTTACGGTCACCAGGGCGTTCTGCCAGATTATTACGGGTACCGGAGGATTGTTCTCGACCTCTATCCTGTAATAGGGGGACCTCAGGATGAAATAACCGTCATCGACCTCGAAATGGTAGGAATGCGTATCGGCAGAAAGCGTCACATCTTCCACGGAGAAATAGGTGAACCTGGTGGTGCTTCCAAGGATACCATCCACATCCAGCATGTACTCTGTCTGGTTATCGACTACAAGTTTGAAGTATACGGGAATGTCCCCGTCGGGGTCACGGAACTCGGCCTTGAAGGTGAATTTCGACGAAACCTTTGATCTCGTGACCTGTTGCTCGTAGTGCCTGATCTCCGGTATCGAATTGTCAAGGATGCCGAGGGCATAGAGACCGTCCTCGAGCTCCGAGAAATTTCCCCATACAAGGCTGTTCTCGAGGTCCACTCCCGAAACCGGAGCGTGAACCCATATTTTGAGGTCCTGGTCGAAATGGTACAATTTCATTCTTTCTTGGTGCATCCCGATGGGGAACTCCCTCCCGAAGAAACCCAGAGAAACGTTCGCCCATTCGAACCTGTACTGGGCATATTTGGGGAGCGGAGTGAACTCGATACTGGCAATGAAGACCGCCCCGGGAACCGCCGGCGGATCCGCCGGAACCGTTGAATTTATGATGTAGGCTCCGGAAGGCTCGGAGATGCCGAAGGACATGTGAACGTATATGTCGTTCAGGAAGTCCTTGTGGTCCGGATATGTTATCCTCTTGAGAAGGGTGACGTTGATACTGTCCATGCCGACAGCCCTCATATCGTCGAACACACGAAGGATCAGCTTCGATCTGCCGGTTCCCCGAAGGCTCTTCCGAACGACCGGCAGGTCCCCGACATATATCGGCTCCTCCTCTCCTTCCATGTACCAGGCAAAGGTAATGGGATCCTGCTCGGGATCGTAGGAGCCGCTGGCGTCGAGGTCTATCATCTCCTCGGGAAAGAGCAGGATGTTATCCCCGGGCGATGTGATCTTTGCAACTGGCGCGTTGTTGTCCGCCCCTATGGCCTCCACAACGCCGTTGCTCATGCTCAGGAACATGTTATCCCCCATGATGGCGCCCTCCCCTCGCGGGAGCGAGTCAAGATCGTGCCTCCACGTCCCCATGTATGCACCCGGGACTTCCGGTGAGTATGCCCTGAGGGCCCATGGGCCGGTCCCGGTTACAAGGTAGAATGAGTCGCCCGCGGATATCGGCCTGCTGGAAGCGGGCTCCGGAAGAGAAAAAACCGCTGATCGGGTGCCGTTCTTCAGCAGGAGGACCTCCATGGAGGACCGTGTCACCACGGCAACAGCACCCCCTTGATCGGAGGGGGTGGGTGGGGACTGGACGGTCGCTCCAAGTTCTGTCTTCCATATGATATCATAACCGGTCCCGTTATCCACGATGCCCAGGTCCTCGTCATGACCGTCAACCGATCCGTCCAGGTTGTCATCGGGATATGCGTCAAGAAGTGCGACCGTATCGTTGAAGGAGATCAGCAAATTACCGTTCCAGTAGGAGAGGGACCTGGCCATATGTCCCTCAAGAACGGTCCCGAGGTCATATTCCGCCTGGACATCACCTGTGTGAGGGTCCAAAGACCGCAGTATTGAACCGTGAAAGGTGAAGATGGACAGAAGGTCAGCTGCATATGGTCCTTGAATGTCTACAGCGGGCCTTACCCATACTAGGTCCCCGGTATCATCGTCCAGAGCGGCGAGATCACCGTTGGAAAGCGGTATAATCACATTCCCGCCGCTGAAGAACATCGCTTGAGACGGCTGTAAAGGAAGAGGGGCCCTCCAGACCACATCTCCGGCACTGCTTCCCTTATCGACCTCCATCGTGTAAGGTCCGTCGTTCCTCCCGTCCAGGAAACCCGCCCAGTCGAATGCCCAGAGAGCGCCGTCATCCCCGAGGACGAAAACCCTGTTCGGACCGCTCAAGGACATGGCGCTTTCCACCAGGAGCAAGGGCCGTCCAACAAGATCGACGGATGAGTTATGATATGACCAGAGAATTTCCGGGACTCCCCCCGTAGCCGGATTCGAGCTCATGCAGATAAGCGATCCGTCTGGTCCAGTCATGTAGAGGTTCCCACCTGCCGCCGAGATCGTCCCATTGCCGTATGCTCCACCGTACCAGATATCCTCCGGAGGGCCTTCCCAGCTCCCATCCAAGGACATCGTCCAGTATGTACGGTTGCTTTCCAACCGGGACCCCGAGTGGCCGGTCCTCCCCGGACCGCCGCCCGAAGAAAGCCAGCCTTCGGAGAGCATATGGTTATGGTAGATGTCCAGAGTGCCGAAGTTGTTCGATCTGTCCTTGTCCTCGGGCGTGGTCTCGATGATGAACGCAACTATCATGTCATACCCTGCTTCCACGGTCCATTGGACCGATATGGTCCTCTCCGAAAAGGCCTCGATGATCACGCCCTCCAGAACTCCTATGAGCTGCTGGTTCTGAAAATCGAACGATGATGCCTTGAACTGAATGTCAATGGACACATCCACGGTGGCATTGTTCTCCACAAGTGCATTGAACTCGACCACCTCGCCGATAAAAGGTGAAAGGTCGGATGTGCTCACCTCCACGATCCTGGGCTCCGGAGAACCGAAGGCATAGAGACGACCGTTCCCCCCCGTGCTGTCAGGTCGGCAGATGAATATCCTTCCTTCGGCCACGGCAGCCGGGGACCATATGGCCGCCCCCGTATTGAAGTGCCACAACACGCGGTCCTCATCGGCAATGTTCTCATCCTCTGTGGAGATGCAGAATACGGAGGTGTTGCCCGATCCAGATGCGAATATAAGGGCCCCATCCAGGACGATCGGGGAGGACTTCAGCATCTGGCCCGTTGCATTGAACCTCCATTTCTGTGAGCCGGTGGCGGGATCGACCGCATGGATGGAGCTCCCCTTGTTCAGGTCGTAAGGACCGTAGACCCTCTGTGAGGCGATATAGAGCGTTCCGTCAAGATAGGATGCAGAGGTCTGGATGCTTGGAGGTTCTCCCGCTCCGATCCTCCTTTTCCATACAAGCGACCCGTCTGTGGTATCAAGCGCGAAGAAGTCGCCTATATCATTCCCGAAATATACCCTGCTCTCTGCCAGGACCGGGCTTCCTATTATCGAGGATGTGGAATTGTAATGCCATATGATGTCGGCGAAGCCAACTGTGTCGTTCTCCTCGGAGGTGTATGGTCCGTCGTTCCCGTCCTTGAACCCCCGGGGATCGAAGCAGTACATGTGGCTTCTGCCGTCGCCGATATAGACCTTTCCGTCGTCATATGCTGCAGTGCCCGAGAAGCCGTATATGTTCAGGGAGCCGCCCATATCATGATACCATGAGATGTTCTGGCTGGAGACATCGATGCCGTAGAACCTGGAATACATCAGGTTCCTTCCGAGGGTTCCAATGAATAGCATGCCGTCAGCAATGGTCGGTGATGCGAATATCGCCGATGTGTTCACGTTCACATCGAACACCTTTTCGGCCGATAGAAGGTCATAACCGTAGACATGCCCGTCATCCGCTCCGAAGTAAATTACACCAGAATCTATGATCGCCGGGGCCGAGATATGCTTGTTCGAGGCCTTTACCTGCCATAGTTGGTCTCCGGTATCTATGTCGTAACCCCTCATGTTGCCGTCACCGGAGCCCACGTAGACGGTTCCGTTGTGAACGATGGGTGCATTTGTCGGTTTCAGTGCAGGTATCACGGTCTGCCAGAGGGGTTTTGTCCCCTTTTCCAGCGGTATCGGGGAGGGCGAGAAACCGGTCCTCTTAAGGTCGCCCTTGTACATCGTCCAGGAATCCTCGTCGGCAAGCCTCGAAACAGTTCTGACCCCGATATCGTCCGTACCATCCCCGGCAGCATCGTTCCACATTGTTATCGATGACAGAAGCAGCAACGATATTATCGTGCATGGAATGAAATATGCCATGAAAAGGAACCGCATTTGAGCATCTCCTGGACTTGATGTCGAGCCAACAAAATCGGAGTTATATAAATATTGTGTAAAGTCCAGAACACATGTACTGGCGCGAGGGCTTCCTTTCAGAGGGAAAAGGTGTCCTCCAGACCCGGGGTATGCACCTTCGCAAAGGATCTGATATCCTCCGCCAGCTTCTCCCTGTTGTCACCGTGCACAAGGATGACCTCGTCAGGTTGGGCGGATTCTGCGAAGGATACCATCTCCTTGTGTCCGGGATGGGCCGAGAAATCGAAATGGCAGACCTCGCACTTCACCTTCTCGACCTCGCCCTGTATCTCGATAGAACCCGTGTCAAGGAGCATTCGACCGTTGGTATCCTCGACCTGATATCCTGTCAGGAGTATCGCCGTCTTCTTGTCGTCCTTGTGCCTTCTGATATATTCCAGGACCGGACCTCCGTCCAGCATTCCCGATGTTGTCACCACTATCGGAGCGTCGGCTGCTTTTTCCCTTTGATATGGTGTTCTGACGAAAGAGAACTGGTCCAGGGCCTTTTTCAGAGCGCCGGGGCTCCTTATGAACTCTCCGTGTCTCAGATAGATCTGGGCGATCCTCCTTCCCATCCCGTCAAGCCATTTGTCCTCATGGACCCCGTCAAGGACCTGAACTATCTCCTGCGTCCTTCCCACGGCAAAGGCCGGGATTATTACCTTCCCCCCCCTGTCGAGTACCTCCTCCACCTTGGCGATGAACTGCCGCTCCACCTCCTTCCTCGGCGGATGGTCCCTTCCGGCATAGGTGGATTCCATGACCAGGGTATGGCATTTCGGAGCCGATATCCCCCTCAGCAGCCTGGTGTCGTTCGTGTTGATGTCACCAGTGAAAACAACATCATTACCGCCGTCATCTATCCGGTACATCGTGGATCCTGGAATGTGGCCTGCGTCCATCGTTCTTATGGTGAAGGGGCCCAGGAAGGGGCGGTCCCCGTACCTGATTATGGTGGATTCCTCCGTGAACCTCCTGACGTCACTGACATCGAACGGTATCGGGAAGTTCTCGAGCTTTGCGATCTTCAGACTGTCCTGAAGCAGGACCACCGAAACCTCCAACGTGACCTCGGTCCCCCATATGGTGGACCCGTACTCGCCGCATAACCAGGGGGACATCCCGATATGATCAAGGTGCGAATGTGTGATGAAGAGGGAATCGACGTGCGGGACCTTCATCGGATATCTCGGAGGTTTTGCAGGCGTGAGCCCGTAATCGAACAGCAGCCTGAAGTCCCCTGACTCGGCGATCATACCAAGACTGCCAACATGGTCCACGCCGCCCGCAAAGCTGACCTTCATCACATCACCTGGGTGGAGCTATGGGGGACAGATAGTAATAATTTGTCGTTGGACCGCAAAAGCCTTCTTGGGCAAGGTTTATAAACCGAATGAATATAGGGTTGCTCCACTGCAACAGGCGGTTCCCATGATAATTCCGGTGAGATGTTTTACATGCGGCAAGGTGATAGGGCACCTCTACGAGGAATATGCCCGCAGGACACAAGCCGGGGAGCCGGCACAGAAGGTGCTTGATGATCTGAAGCTGGAACGCTACTGTTGCAGGAGAATGCTGCTTACCCATGTCGAGTTGATCGATGAGGTCATGCCCTTCACGTGATCGGTTACTACTCGAATAGGGCCGTAGGGTAGCTTGTACAAATCCTACTGACATTTCCCCGAAATGTCGGGATCAAGGTTTTTTCCCCACCCCCCCGGGTTCTGTCAAGGCCGTAAAGACCAAGCTGGCCCCATTCGATTGGCCATGACAAGATTTATAGTCGTAATATTGTTCACCTTCAACACTCGAACGGGGCCGTAGGGTAGCTTGGACCATCCTAGCTGCTTGGGGTGCAGTTGACCTGAGTTC
>JAFGJI010000076.1 GCA_016929175.1 Thermoplasmatota archaeon
TGTCGTCCCGCTGTAGACCGTATTGCGGCACGCCGTGAAGCGCGAGGGAGGGCCTAGCTCCCCGACCAAGCCTGGCATTCCCCGTACGATATCATCATTATATAGATTTTGGCCGGTCCCGATGACCGAAAGCATACAAGGTTCGAACGGATCAGATATGAGGTGTGGACCTGACGTTTATGCACGGAATGGTCGTTACCTTCGACCTATCCTGCCTCTTTTCCCGCTTATTGCATTTCAAGCCTCGGGCTCTCGAACCTGAGATTGCACTAGATAAGGTTTTATAATTACAACAACCTCAAGCCCCCAAGGAGGAAGGAAAATGGCCGGAAAAGGGACCGAAGACGAGGCCACCGATTTCGTGGACATGAGCATACGTGAGTTCGATATAACGGATGAGTTCACTGCATTGCCAAAGACGACCCCCAGCAGTGACCTTGCAAGGAAACTTCTTGAGGTCCCCAGGGGCGCAGTCTTCTTGCTGGACGAGAATGGCACACCGGTCGGTGCGGTGACCGCAAGGGAATTCCTGATCACCACCTCCAAAGGTGTCGAGGTCCTTGATAAGACCGCCGAGGACCTGATGAACACCAACATAATGGAGATCGGGATCGACGACAATGTGTCGGAGGTACTGGACAAGATATCGAAGTTCATTCCATATGCGGTGGTCGTCAAGGACAATGAAGGCAAGTTCGTGGGATATTTCTCGCCCAAGGACTATCACCAGGCCCTTCAGAAGACCGGTCAATTGTGACCTGAGCGTCATCAACCGAATATCGGCGAGAGGAAATATCCCGCCAGAATGGGGTCTTTCGTGATGCACGATCCGGGCCAACCATTCCGGGTCCGGATACGTGTTCCCGGAATGAGTATGAGGTGGATAACCCGGTCCCTTATCTCATTTTCAGTTATTGTTCGATGTCTTATTGGAAGATCAGAAATAGGATCGCAACCAGATTGCCCAGTGTCGTATGTATAAGGAAGCCGGCGGTCAGAGAGAGGATGAAGGGGATCTTCGGTGTGACGCTGACGCGCTTCATCCCCTGCCTTCTCAATTTTTTGATCAGCTTCACGGTGGGATCATTCTTCTCCCTTCTGCCGTCCTTCTCAACCAGGACCCAGACATGGCTCCCGGAAAGCTCTTCAACGTCCATTCTGTAACTTGTGAACGATCTGTGGGTGAATTCCCCCTTAAGAAGATTTTTAAGGGGAATTACCACGAACATGACGAGAGCTGTTATCACGGCCGCATTGAACAATACAGATAGCGATACCGGAAATATCTTCGCGATCGCCGGCAGGTCTCCGATGATCTCGTAGAACGGGCCGGTCTGGAAGGGCAGACCGGTAGTGTACCATGGAAAAAGGGCCGCAAGGGATATCAGGCACTTGGCATCAGCTCCTCCATGGATTATCCGGGTCCCGCCTATCGGTACAGAATACAGCACGAAGTAGATCAGCATGAAGATGAAGGAGACCCCCACCTCCGAAAACAGGCTCCGGTCCCCGAACAGGAATGCGAGCATTCCCCCCACAGCTGCACCGATATAGAACAGGAAGAAGGATATATCCTGGACGCTCCCTTTCCTGATCTCTCCGAGTTCGGGGTATCCGAACAGAACGAACAGGATCCCCGCAAGCGGTAGAAGGAGGGCCAGAAAGCTTGCGGGGCTCTCGGCACCACCCCGGAGGTACATCTCCCAGATCGTGAGCGGTCCCGCCCCGGCAAGCATCAGGGACCAGAAACGGTCAGGTATCCTGCGGTATCTGATGTCCATCACGGAGCTTCCCGCAAGGATGCTCATCACGATGACGATCTTGGCTGTGGCGACGAGCGCCAGTACGTCCATGGAGGCCCTCCTCACTCTAATGAGAGCATTTCCCGGGCCTTCTTCTTTACGATCCTCGCCTGGGTTGGGTTGATGCCTTCGATGGCGGAGATGTCGGCCACGGAAGACCGTGCGATACCTTCCAGGGTATCGAAGCCGTTATCAATGAGGAGCCTTGCACGCTCCCGGGATATCCCTACCTCCCTTGCCGCTGCCAGTATCTGATCGGACTCGTCCGGTTCGTCCCCAACGTCCTTCGTACCTCTCCCTCTTAATTTCTTCAGGACCTCTACGGTCGGACTTGTGGCCTGAGGCGGTTCCCAGCTCATCTTTTCTCCATCGAACTTTACCGAAACGTTGCCTTCCTCCTCGATCCCGGGCTCTGCTTTTTCAGACGGTTGTAAAGGCACATCGTTCGCATTCAACCTGACTGCTGTGCCCATCAACACCATCTCGGGATTCCCACCCATGTCCCTGGACAGCCTGCCTTCGACCTTTACAACAGCATCTCCTCCTATGGAAGAGCACGAAGCCATCAGCCTGTCCTCCGCCTGGCGGAACAGGGATTCGAAATGCTCGGATGTGTCCTTCCACGGCATCATCTCATCACTTCTGTCCAGCAACGGTCGACCTCCTTTGCCTTCCTTAACGGTTGCATACCCGTAGGCCATGCCAAGCGTCGCCTCTATCCTCCGCCCGGGAATTATGTTGAGATTGGTCAATATCGTGGAGCTCCCTCCGGTACCTTCTCTCCACATCAATTCAGTAGGGGAATAAATCACTTTTCCAGATGATGACCGACTTTGAAAACATGGCGGGTCTTATCCAGATTGACGTTCAGGCTCTTGTTCTCCCCGTGATGCTTCGAAGAAGGGGGATTTCCTCCCCCCGCCGGTATCTGTAAAAAACGTAGGCACCAGCTCCTATTAGCCCGGCAAAGATAATGAAAGCCAGGATATCCCATAGGATGCCGGTGTAGGTAGCGTTCGGATGGTCCCTGGAGCCGAACGGGGAGTGTCCGTCTATGACCGCGCCTTTCTGAAGAGAGCCCGGTTCGGCCCAGTCGTTCTTGGGAGAATACACCTTCAGGTCCGGGTCCCCGAAGAACACCAGGTTCTCAAAGATGTCCCACCACCATCCATCCACCAGATACTGAATGCCTACATGGGAGATCCCTCTCTCGAACGCATCCCCCACGGTCCTGTCGTAGTAGATATCCCTGACGAACATATTCATTGCAAAGGCGGAATACCAAGAGGTCAGCCAGGGATCAATTACCTGGAATATGGAGCCGTGCCTCACGAGCATCAGGTGAAGGTATGTGTTCGCGATCAGGCAGCTGCCCGCCGAGAACCCCATGGAATGGAGGTTCTCGAGGGCACCGTCCATGACCAGACCGTCCTCGCTATACTCGGTCTGGCTCTGCTGTGCTATGGCTATGACCACCCCGTCATGCCTTTCCGGAATAATGTCCAGGTCCGTTATGGGGCCGAAACCCGGGGTTATATCGAGCCCAACATGTTTCGACATCGTGACAACGTCGGGATCGTCGGTCGCGCCTCTCAGGACCTGTGTGGTTGTACCAATAGGGGCACCTGATTCCTCGTAGCCTCTCCAGGGATTTGCCTCTGAAGCGCCCCTCTCGTCCCACCATCCCACTACCCCGGAGTTTGTATGCCCCCCGTGCATCACCTCAAGCCACATTATGGTGCCCCGGTTGAGGTTCTCCATGGTCTTTTCGAAGGTAGTGGAATACACGGTTCCGTAGTCGCAGGCCTCGATGTAAGCGGGGACGATCTCCGATGAGTGAAGATCGGGATACCTGCCTTCCGGGTCTATTCCGTCCGGGTCGCTGCTTGCATCGGACATGTCGAAATATGGAGTTATTCCGGTCCTGGTGGTATAGGGGCAGCCCCAGTACTCGGAAGCCTGCTCGTTGAATTTGTACTGATATGAAACCCAGGTCATGGTCACCGGGTAATCGACATCCTCCTCCCTTTCGGGGGTGGTTATCACGAGACGTCCGGAAAGCCCCCTTGTGGATCTGGACCCCTGGATCCTCATACCTCCGTTCTCATCAAGGGATTTGTCCACCGCCGGGTTGGCGTATATCAACTTGGGGTACAGAGCATTGCGGGAGATCCAGACAGAAGTATCCACCGGGGTCCCCATTATCCTGCCGGAATCGGCCCCTCCGACCAGCCCCCGGTCCCATGAGGAGCCGATATCGAACTGATCTGCAACGGTGATGATGCTCTCCTTGTGCTTCCCGTCCTCATTGACAGGCTCCCTCTTGTCGAACCCGTACCTGTCGAGCACTTTGTATGTGCTCTTTGCCGTGAGGACCATGCAGGCAACGGATGGCGGCGCTCTGCTGTGATGATATGCATAAACCCAGAAAGCATTGTGCCATGCTTGTGCGCAGGAGAGTTCGGAGTGTATGTCGTTCACGAATACGGGTGCGCCGTGGTAAGCCGCTGCGAGTGCGGCAGGACCTATGAACAGGGCTCCGGAGTATTCTCCTTTCGGGTTCACGGAAGTATCCCTTTCGACAATGACGTTCCACGAGGTCCAGGGATTGATCGTTGTGAAAACGACATCTCCCGGCCTGTTGCCATCGTAATCAACGACCTCCTTCACCTTATCATAGACCTCTTCAACGTCGTTCAGTTTCTCAACCTCTATCTCCTTCCTGAGGAAACCGCGGAGAGCGCCGATGTCCCGGTATGGCCCGCTCCCGGCATGGGAGTCGATGTCCACCACAATGACCTTCTTCACTCCGAGAGTATTGATCGCATTTCCGGTCGTGTCGGATAATCCCTTCGCTGACGTGAACAGCAATGGTGCATTGATCGCGGATGCGATAACGGCGGCGTTCGCAGCACCTGCCCAGCTGGTCCCTTCCCATGCCTCCTTCTTCTGGAAGAACTCATATTTCACCGTGAAGTCCGTCCCGGAACCGGCAAGGTTGACAACGGAGACCTGATACTCCCCTTGGCCGAGTTCAGGTATCTCCAGGACCTGCGTGTTGCCCGAGGTGGCGCCTGCCGCAACACCTATCTCCGCCCCCTCGGGTCCTCTGAGAATGAGCCCCAGATCGGAGCTGCTGTCCGACCATTCAAGAGTGAACTTTGCATCTCTGCAGTAGAAAGGCGTCTCTATTTTGGGGAGAACGTCGATCCCAGGGTAAAGGGTATAATCGATGGTGTATTCGACCCCTGAATCGAACGGTGCATCCGGGTCCAGACCTCTTTCCTCTCTGTCGGTCATGGTGCCCCTGATCCTGTCCTTCCTCCATTCCTCCATCTCGAGAGAAGTAACCTGGGAGGGATACGGGACCGAGGACCAGCTGTGCTGCTCATCATCGTGGACCAGCGAATTCTCCGTGGGCATGTAAGTGACAGCGAACTCCCATTCCCCCGAATGATATATGTACGAATCGATCTCCTCGGAAGCGCCCTCAAGAACGTTCCATTTCTCGCTGGCCCCCACCATTCCCAATTGCATGTCGTAGAGCTGAAGGTCGGGGTCCTTCCCCCGTTCGGTAAGCTCGGAAAGGGGGTTCCAGTCCTGACCCCAGGTGAGCTGGGACGTGATGTATTTATAATCCGGTTCTATGGTGAAGCCGTGGGTATTCGGATCGACCGGGGAAGGCTCCTTCTCCCCGTTGACGGACCCCGAACGCGGTGCCGAGTTCGGAGTTCTCCCCGAGACCTGGTCGGAGCTCTTCTCGTCCATCTCTTTGGGTTTTTCATCAACCACAGCAATGACGGCCGTGTCGGACCATTCCCAGTTCGCAAGAGCGATATTTGATGCAACCGTGAAGGGATCGTCATCATCGATCGACATGATGTCGGATGTCTTCCAATCGTTCCCCAGGTCCCCGGGTGCATCTCCTTTGAAACCTACAAGTTCGACCCGGTCGAGCTCTCCGTCAGCAACGGTCATGAGGTCCTCCATGAGGTATGATACCGCAGGATATGTGTTCTGTACCCTCTCTTCATCGGAGGTCTCCCTTGGAGGCTCGTAAAAAAGGACCGGGTTCATGAGCACCCGGCCATCGTCCTTTGACCTGAAAACGGAGGCAGGTACTGCGGCCAGATATGCGAAGTCGTCCAGGATGCCTTCCCGATCGTGGTTGATGATAGTGACCTTGTCGATGGGGGTCATTTCCTCGTACGAAACTGAATCGTAACCGGCCGGAAGCACCGTCCCGGCGGCAGTCCCTGTGAGCTGATACAGTGGGGATGCCGTCAGCAGAGCTGTCATGGCGACCAGAAATATCCTCCAGTTGAAAACGTTCGAACGCATTATATCACCGATGCCGAACAATTGCTGCCTCGAACAAGTCGCTACCCGTGGACCAACCTTGGCTCTGTACCATACATGATAATGCGGATAAAAACATTGTTGTTGAAGAATGATAGGTCCATACTTCCTGATGTTCATGTACAACATGTCAACTTCTACCATCATCCCTTGGTCTTACTACCACTCTCTTGGCCTTTCTGACGCTCCCTTCTCCGTTGCGTTCCCTGTAATCGAGCCTCATCAATCCCAACCCCAGCATTGTTTCCAGAAGTCCGCCGACCACCTTGTCCACCGGTTCTGCACGCTCGTGAAACCTTTCCTGCTGAGCAAGATAGATCTCCACGAGGTTGTGCTCTCCGTCGCTCATCTCCCAGAGGAGGGTCCCGATCCCATCCAGCGGTCGCCTTATATCCTCCGGTCCTTTCAGGACCTTGTGGAGCTGCCTCTCCAACCAGTTGAAGTTCTTGGGATACTGAAGAACGATCCTACCATCCCGATATGACCAGCTGACCTCCGACCGGATGGGGAATATCAACCGTGGGTCTGGCCCCTTGTATGTCGGACTGTTCATCAGCGATCTTTTCTTTTGCAATGGCCCACCTCAAAGGACCGGATAGATGATCATCATCAGCACCATCATTGAAACGACCCCTATGATCGCAAAGATCCAGGTCCAACCCCTGCTCCTCCAACCATATTTGGCAATATTGACCATCACAACGGATGCGATGATGATCAATATAAGGAGGATGTAGACGATGGAATGTACCTCCATGGACCCCATACACAGGAGGGATTACAAATCGGTTTCCGTCATTATGTTCATTGACCGGGAAAATATTAAATACATCGACATACGTAAGGGTGACGATAAGATTACAACTTGAGGTTGTATAGAGGAAGGTAATGATTATGGCCGGCAGGGATCCTCAGGAAAGGGAACCGACCACTGAGATAGTCGAGACCCCGGAAGGCGCCAGGGTTACGGTGGAACTACCTGGTGTTACCCAGGAAGCGATAAGGATAGCCGTCTCCAGGGACATTCTCAAACTTGAAGCCGATGGTACAAGAGGCCGTTTCAGCACAATACAGGCTCTTCCCTTCGAGCCGGACCCGGATGGGATCTCGGTAACATTTTCCCAGGGTGTCCTTGATATAATCCTTGCCAGGAAACAGGGTGAGTTATGTCAGGAGGGGGAAAGAAGCGTGCCCGTGGTTTCCCCCATCGACGCATCCCTCGAGCAGATGGAAAAGGAGATGGACGGTCTTCGGATGGAACTATCCAGGATCTCCGAGGAAAAAAGGTCCCTGGAGGAGCGGGTCATATTCCTTCAGAAGGATTATCAGAACCAGAGAAGGAGACATGAAGGAGAGAAGGAAGCCGTCGCCGACAGAAGGATAGAAGAGCTCGCGGGTGGATTGATAGACGTTCTCGACAGCTTCAAACTGGCCAGGGAATCGTTGGAGCGGTCCCGGGACGGTGGCAATGCTCTTGAGCGGATGAAGAAAGGGATCGTTATGATAGAGAACCAGGTGACCGCCCTGTTCCAGAGGATCGGTATATCTAAGATAGTGACGGAGGGTCAGCATTTCGATCCCAACTTCCACGAAGCCGTCGGCTCCTCGGAGGACGGTGGGACCGAGGACGAGACCATCGTAAAAGAGGTCACGGCCGGTTACGTTTACAAAGAAAAAGCTCTCAGACCTGCCCAGGTCATCGTGAACAGAAAGCCTCAGGAGGAAGCCCCCATAAAAACCGGGCGCACCACCAAGAGGGACAAGGGCAAGAAATAACGGTAAAAGAGGTGATCTCGAATGGGAAAAGTAATAGGGATAGATCTTGGGACCACGAATTCGGTGGTCGCGGTCATGGAAGGTGGACAGCCATTGGTAATTCCGAACAGGGAGGGTGCCCGAACTACGCCTTCAGTTGTTGGCATTACGAAAAAGGGCGAGAGGCTTGTCGGCGAGCTTGCAAAGAGGCAGGCTGTTGCCAATCCTGACAATACCATCGCCTCCATAAAAAGGAAGATGGGGCAGCAGACGAAGGTTAGCATTGGCGGGAAGAAATACACACCCCAGGAGATATCCGCCATGGTCCTTCAGAAGCTAAAGGAGGATGCGGAGGCGTATCTGGGCGAGAAGGTTACCGAGGCCGTGATAACCGTTCCAGCATATTTCGAGGATGCCCAGAGGCAGGCCACCAAGGATGCGGGGAAGATCGCAGGGCTCGAGGTGAAGAGGATCATCAATGAACCGACGGCAGCTGCCCTGGCATACGGACTTGACAAGGAAGGGGACCTGACCATACTGGTCTATGACCTTGGAGGTGGAACCTTCGATGTGTCCATCCTACAGATAGGGGATGGTGTCTTCCAGGTAAAATCGACCTCGGGGAACAATCACCTGGGCGGAGATGATTTCGACCAGAGGATAATCGAATGGATGGCCAAGAAGTTCAAGAAAGAGTACGGAGTGGACCTGTTGAAGGACAAACAGGCGGTCCAGAGGATGAAGGATGCGGGGGAGAAGGCAAAGATAGAACTGTCCGGGACCCCGACGACCCAGATATCAATACCGTTCATCACACAGGGGGACGATGGGCCTCTGCATCTTGAAATGGAGCTTAAAAGGGCCGATTTCGAATCCCTGATCGATGATCTCGTCGAGAGAACATTGAAGCCACTCAAGCAGGCTCTGAAGGATGCAAAGCTCGAGCCAAAGGATATTGACAAGATCCTTCTGGTCGGGGGGTCGACGAGGGTGCCTCTTGTCCAGAAGAAGATAAACGATGTCCTGAAAAAGGAACCCACCAAGAACATCAATCCGGACGAGTGTGTTGCCATAGGTGCGGCCATCCAGGCAGGTGTGCTCTCGGGCGAGGTCGGCAAGGATATGGTCCTCCTCGACGTTACCCCGTTATCACTCGGGATAGAGACCCTTGGGGGGGTTATGACGAGGATAATCACCCGCAACACAACCATCCCCACAAAAAAATCGAAGATATTTTCCACAGCTTCCGACAATCAGCCGCAGGTGGAGATCCATGTTCTTCAGGGAGAACGACCCATGGCCGCGGACAACAAGACCCTTGGCGTGTTCACCCTGACCGGGATCCCCCCGGCTCCGAGGGGCATACCTCAGATCGAGGTCACTTTCGAGATAGATGCCAACGGTATCGTTCACGTAACTGCAAAAGACCTTGCCACCGGCAACAGTCAGGATATCATCGTATCCGGAACGGGAGCGCTCTCGGATACGGACATCGATCGGATGATGGAGGATGCCGACCGGTTCGCTGATGAGGATAAGAGGAAACTTGAGCTTGCAGAGGCAAAGAACAACGCCACATCTCTGGTCTTCTCGACGGAGCGTGCCATCAAGGACCATCGCGATAGGCTCAACCCTTCCGAGATCGAGAACGTTCAGGCCCTCATGAAGGAACTGGAAAAGATAGCGGAAGGGGACGATCCGGTGGAGATCAAGGCCAAGACGGAAGAGTTATCGGAAGCTTCCCAGAAACTCTTTGCACAGATGTATCAGCAGGCATCAAAGGCCTCGAA